>JANMNC010000004.1:0-1662 GCA_031373695.1 Methylotenera sp.
GGCACCTCTGCAAAGCGCATTCTTGCTTGTATAGTGGCAGTGCGGCGGTTTAAGTAGCGTGTACTGCGATGCTTATCGTAAAATCTTGGGTTTGGCACCATGGCGGCTAGTTTGGCGGCTTGCGTTTTGCCTAAACCACCCGCACTGGTTTTAAAGTAATGTCTGGCGGCGGCTTCTGCACCAAATACGCCGTTACCCCATTCAATCACATTTAAATAGATTTCTAAAATTCGGCGTTTGGTCATCATTTTTTCTAGCATCAAAGTGATTACTGCTTCTTCTGCTTTGCGCCATGGCGTGCGGCCACTCGATAAAAACAAGTTCTTGGCTAATTGCTGACTAATAGTTGAGCCACCACTCACAATTTTGCCTTTCTTAATATTTTTCTCGTAAGCTTTTTCAATGCCTTCCCAATCAAAGCCTTCGTGATGCTTAAATTTAGCATCTTCACTGGCTATTACAGCACGCTTTAAATGATTAGATATTTTGCCGTAATCAACCCATTTATATTTAAGCTCGGCATCTGGCTTACTTTCTTGAATAATCTCAAGCCTATCTTGCATAAAGGCACTAGAGCTTGGATTAAACTTAATCCACCAGCAAATATGTAAAAAAATCCATAGCTGGTAAACAATAAGCCAAGCAAAAAAAAGCACCAAGGCGCGTTTTAAATAGCCACCAAAACTTAAACGGCTTGCATTTATTTTGTTGTTAAACAGCCAAGCAATCATGCTATAAATTCCGTTTTTATACTTCGAAAGTCTGAGCCTAAAGCTTTATCTTGGGCAAAAAATGCACACAATGTTGTGCAAAAAACTGGATTATGAGCCCAAATTAAACTTGGGTTCATAATACGAGATATCTAAAAATTATATGTAAATACAATTACAGTAGCCTCATCATTTCAATAACAGGTTTAGTTTCTGGCCTTACTCCACGCCACAAGTAAAACGCTTCGGCCGCTTGCTCTACCAACATGCCTAAACCGTCTGCTACTTGCGCACCATTTATGCGAGCTTGCGCCATAAACGGTGTTTCGCGGCCATACATCATGTCGTAAGCAAGACAGTTTTTAGCAAAAACAGTATTCGCGATGGGCAGTGCGGCATTAGTTAATCCAGTAGAAGTCGCGTTAATAATAATGTCAAACTGGCCTTGTATGTTTTCAAAGTTGCTCACCGCCATATTACAAACAGTATGTTCTGCAGCCAATTTTTGCACCATAAAATGGGCTTTTTCTAGGCTGCGGTTTGCAACCGTAATACTTTCAGGTTGTGCTGTTAATAGCGGCAACAAAACGCCCTGTGCTGCACCACCTGCCCCAAGAAGCAATACCCGCGCGCCTTTCAGGCATGAATAACCAGCTTCAGCTGGTATATTCTGCGGGGACAACCCTTGCGGTTGCAGGGCATGCCCTAAATTAAGCTTAATATCACTAATTAAACCAGCACCATCTGTATTATCGCCGTTTATTTTGCCATCTTTAAAAAACAAGGTGTTTACCGCCCCAGCCGCAAGGGCACGTTCACTCAAATAATCACAACAATTAAATGCCTCAAACTTAAAAGGCACGGTAACATTTACGCCTTTATAGCCCTGCGTAATTAAATCTTTAACTGTGTCTGCAAAACCATCCAAAGGCGCCAAAATTGATTCATAGCT
>JANMNC010000067.1:0-23959 GCA_031373695.1 Methylotenera sp.
AGCAGCGCTGTACCGCCACTTTGCCAACAAAGCACAAATGTTTGAAAACTTAATTGAATTTATTGAAGCCAGCATTTTTGGCGTAATAAATAAAATTACCACCGATGAAACCGATGGCACAAAACAAGTGCAATTGATTATTACCATGCTATTAAAATTTGCCGAGAAAAACCCAGGCATGACACGTGTGCTAATTGGCGATGCCTTAGTAAACGAAGAAGAATGGCTGCAAACGCGCATTAATCAGCTTTACGATAGAATTGAAGCCAGCTTAAAACAAAGCATCCGCATTGCAGAAGCAAGCACAGGCGTTAAAGGTGATGCCGAGGCACAAGCCAATTTGATGATGTGTTATGTGATTGGGCGCTGGCATCAATATGCTAAAAGTGGATTTAAGCGTAAACCGACGGAATTTTTGGCAAGCCAAATACCAGTCATGATTTAAAATATTGCTGTGAACAAACTTAGAATTTACGTTAATGAGATTTTAGTTCAAACTCAATATGCAAATAGATGCTTCCATGAATTTGAATTTTCTCTGAAAAAGAATGATGTTCAAAGTGTGTTTTTTCACCTTCATCACTTTACTGTGCATGTTGCTAATATAGATAAGTTGCTGTGTTCAAAACCTAACTCCAGCCGAGCTGTGATTTATGGTACTTACTTAAACCTAGAAGGAATCGACCTTAAACCTTTTAGAAAACTCAGAAACCATCTTGAACATTTTGATGAGCGCCTTGATAGCTGGATAGATAAGTATGATGGTCACGCCTTTTTCGATAACAATATTATTACTTGCGCAAAGGGTTTCCCAAATAAAGTATTTTTAAGAGCTTTAGACGGATATACATATAAGTTTCATGGTGAAAGCTTTGAGCTGAATCCACTAATTCAAACCCTTAACTCACTAGAACATACCTTAAATTCAATATCTTATGATTCTTAGCAACACCCCTTGCTACCGCGCCTGTGATGATTTAAAAAGTTGGGGGATTTTAGCGAGGACTGTTTGAGCACCGCGACAAGCCATGTTTTGTATGGCTTGTTAGGGCGAGTTCCGCAGCGCCCAACTTTTTAAAGCAGCGCAGGAAACAAGCGGTAGGGGGTAGCCTTTTCTTTGGTTTCTTTCTTTTGGCTAAGCAAAAGAAAGAAACTCGCCAGTCGCGCGAAAGCGACTTGTTTAAACTTTCACGATTTTAGCCACACCCTAGACCTCTCCCTTAAAGGGTGGGGGAATAGAAAGCACTGGATTCCGTGTTAAGCACGGAATGACAAAATCAAATGGATTCCCGCCTACGCGGGAATGACGGACTTAGAGATGCTGCTTTAAGGCTTGCAACCTTGCATCAAAAACTGCCACCTTAATCTTCTCAGGCGCTTCAATACCTTGCGCAATCGCACCAGCATCCACACTCAAAGCGGCTTGTAAAACCTTTTTAAGCAATTCTGCTTCTGGCAATGCACAATTCTCTAAACCAGTCCTGCCACGTGAATCGGCTTCGCAGGCTTTTAAAAAATCGGCAAATCTTGTTGGCTGGCGTATAGCATCTAATTCCATTAAAAATTCAAGCAAGGTATCTGCGCGCATTTTGCTGGCTTGATGCAATTTGCCATGAAATTTGGCCACAATGTGCGCTAGCTCTTTGCAATCGTTGGGCACACGTAAGCGTTTACACACGTCTTTAAGCAAATCTACACTGCGAATTTCATGCCCAATATGGCGTGGTAGCACATCAACAGGAGTCGTGCCTTTGCCAAGATCGTGCATTAGTGCGGCAAAACGGATAGGCAAACTAAAGTTTTGTTTGGCGGCATAATCAATCACCATCATTACATGCACGCCTGTATCAATTTCGGGATGATGTTGTGCTGGTTGTGGCACGCCCCATAGTTTATTAAGCTCTGGCAATATTTTCTGTAGCGCACCGCAAGCACGCAGCACTTCAAACATGCGGCTGGGCTTGGTTTCCATTAAGCCTTTGGCTAGCTCTTGCCACACACGTTCTGGCACTAGCGCATCCACTTCTCCAGCATGTACCATTTGTTGCATAAGCTTGATGGTTTCAGGTGCTACGGTAAATTCTGTAAATCGTGCGGCAAAACGGGCGGCACGCAAAATACGCACGGGGTCTTCTGCAAACGCATCGCTTACATGGCGCAATGTTTTAGATTGAATATCAGCTAAACCGTTAAAGGGATCAATCAATGTACCATCTGGCGCTTTGGCAATGGCATTAATGGTTAAATCGCGGCGGGCTAAATCTTGCTCTAATGTCACATCTGGCGAGGCATGCACAGTAAAACCTTTGTAACCTGCCGCGGTTTTGCGTTCTGTGCGTGCTAGCGCATATTCTTCATGCGTTTTAGGGTGCAAAAAAACGGGGAAATCTTTACCAACTGGCCTGTAACCCGCATCTAGCATGGCTTGTGGCGTGCTACCCACCACGACATAATCTTTATCTTTTAGGCTTAAGCCTAGCAACTCATCACGCACCGCACCGCCTACGCAATAAATTTGCATGCTAGTCACAGTGCAATTACCTACCTGGCTTAATTGCACGGCCTGCCGCGCTGCGAAAGCCATCGTATGCGCCACGTGCCGAAGTGTTGCTTAAATATTCTGGCACAATTACATCCATATCTGTTGGCTTGACGTTAAGCTCTGCCGCAATGGGCTGGCTGGCAACGCTATCTACTTGCATCGATAACACATTGTCGCGACTCATCAGCTTAATTGGCAAAAGCTCCATGGCAAAACCTTGCGCCATCGATAGCGTATCGTTTAAGCCGATAATAGGCCGTTGTTTACCTAAAATATCCATTACTTTTTGCACCAGCTGGCGCAATGAGTACACTTGTGGCCCAGCTAAATCATAGCTTTTGCCATAAGTACTGGTGTTTTCTAGCGCATTTACAAAACAGCTAGCTACATCTTCTACCCAAATAGGCTGAAATTGTGCATTGGGTTTGGCTAAAGCAACTATTGGTAAAAACTTTACTAAGGTAGCGAATAAATTAATAAAACTATCGTTACGCCCAAAAATAATAGATGGCTTAAAAATTGTAATATGCAATTTTTTGTTGAACTCGCTCACTGCAGCCTCACCCGCTGCTTTACTTTTAAGGTACTGGCTAGGCGCATGGTTATTGGCTTGCAGGGCACTCATATGTAACAGGCGCTTTATACCAAGCTCTTCACACACTTGCGCCACGCGGCGTGGCAGTTGGTGATGCATGCTTTCAAAAGTATTGTTTTTATTTTCATGCAAAATACCAATTAAATTAATAACCGCATCACTGCCTGTTAAGGCCTGTTTTAATGCGTAATTATTCATTACATCGCATTCTACTACTTGCACATTAGGCAATAAAATTAAGTGTTTTGCAGCCTCGCGGCGGCGTGACAATACTTTTACTTTATAACCTGCAGCGTCACATTTGGCGGCAATGCTGCTGCCCACAAAACCTGCGCCGCCTAATATACAAACGGTTTTAATCGTCATAACTCACCTTAATTTATTTATTCTGTTTGTTTAGCTGGCTCTGCGCTGGCTTGTACTGGTTCTGCGATAATTTCGCTGCTAATTAGTTCACCATCTGCAGCAACATTAGCATTATTGGCTGGTATAACGCCTAAGCGTTGCTTTAAGGTTTGTGTTTTTAAACCCAACCTATATGCGTACAAATGCGCATTAGCCATCACTTTTTGCACATAACTACGCGTTTCACTAAACGGAATAGTTTCAGCATAAATAGCGCCTTCTAGTGGTACGCTGGCCATCCATTTTTTTGCGCGGCTTGGGCCTGCATTGTAGGCGGCTGTTGCCATTACAGCTTGATCGTTCATTAAGTCTAAGGTGTAACGCAGGTAATAAGTGCCCAATGCAATATTGGTTTCTAACTCGTGAATCATGCCACTATTATAATTACTAACACCTGCACGCTTGGCCACCCATTTAGCGGTAGCTGGCATTAACTGCATTAAGCCAGATGCCCCCACGCCAGATTTTGCATAATGCATAAATCGGCTTTCTTGCCGCGTTATGCCATACACCCAAGCTTCATCAATTTCTTGCTCGCCCGCTGCGGGTTTCATTAAATCGCGATATGGCGTTGGGTAACGCAAAGCAAAATCGTGCATTTCTGTGGTTTTATCGGCAGTAATAATCGCTAAATCATGCCATTTTTTGCGTGATGCAAACTCTGCGGCGGCCAGCAATTGTTTGTCATCAAACTCTTTGGTGGCCAGCGCCCATTCAGATTTTGCCTCCCATTTAAAATCTAAGCGTTGCAGCGCCTCTGCCCGTTGAAACGCAGGCGTATAGGCAATCTCTTGCACTTCTAAATCGCTTACTTTATAGCTAATAGGCGCTGCAGATATAAAACCATCTAGCTCATCTTGCGCTAACCAGCCATAAAAATGGCGCTCGGTAGATAATTTGGCAAATAAAATGTTGGCTTCTAATGTTTGTTGTTGCGCTTTTAAAGCACGCGCTTTCCAATAACGCCATGCACCTTCTTGTGATTGGGTTTCATCCATTTTAGCGATAGCTATGCTTACCTCAGCCCAGTTTTTCTCGCGCAAAGCAGCACGCGCATACCATCCTAGCGGCTCTTTATCTAAATTATTGCGTGCTAGCTTAAACCACTGCAAGGCTTGCGGCTCGTGACGTTGGGCAGCTTGATAGGCTAGCCGACCATAAAAGTAAGCTTTATCTTCAGGCTGAAAATCATCTTCTACTTTATTAAAAGCACTTAAGGCTTGCTGCGAATTAGTTTTAGCAATGCGGTTTAAGGCAAATAAATTAAGCTCGCGGCCAAGACGTGTTTTAAATGAAATACTTTTTTTAGCCAAAACCAAAGCAGGGCTAGCCACCGTTTTATCAATTAATTTTGGGTAATTGGCATCATAAAATTGACTGCGTTTGGCAATGCCTTTGGCCAAAGTGGTGCGATTATCGGCTAAGCTTAAACGAAACCGCGCCCAAATATCATCCTCAGTTAATAGTTTTGCCGCCTGCATGCGGTCGAATAAATTATTACAATTGCTGGGCTGCTCTTTGGCTTGCAGCCATAACGATTTCGCAGATTCTAAAAGCGCAACATCACCCATTGCTGCACTGGCCTCGGCTGCATAGCACGCTACCGCTGCATCTTCTTGATGGTAATTAGAATATTCGCTTGAAAAAGCTTCCCAATCTTGTGCTTTGGCTAGTTTTTTTAATAGCTCACCGCGCAATCTGTCGGCAAAAGGATAATCGCTATATTGATTAATAAAATCGATTACCGTTTGGTTATCGGCCTCATCCAAATTTAAAAGCATTAACCAATATTCAGTATAAGGGGCGAGCAAGTAATTTTGGCTATGCAGTTGCTGCACGTAATCTGATAACAAAATAACATTTTTTTTATCATAGGCTACACGTGCACGTGTAAATTCATCATCGCCAGAAGCCGCATAAACAGGGCTTGCTAGCGATGCTAATATAAAAAAACTTAACAATTTAACAATAAACAAATGTTGCATAATGGCTTTAAAAGCGAATAACCCTAGATACTAAATACAGCAACGCCATCACTAAATAAAACCAAGCAGTGTATTTAAGCAATTGTTTTAAATAAGAAAAATATCGTTGATTGCGCGTAACAGCATAAGCTGCCAGCAACACTAAACTTGCAATAAACACCAAAATAATCGTTAGTCGGATAATTGGCATAATTTTTTAATTAGCTTTTTAAAGATGCTTTTGTAATCTAGCTAAAATGCGGCATTAGGTTAGGCGTAAAAAAAGCGGTTTGTTCTTGAAAGCCTGCTGGGGCTTCTGCAATGTTGTCAAAAGTGGCAAACTCCCACGCAGTTGCATCGGCCAATAAGGCGCGTAATAGCGCATTATTAAGTGCGTGGCCCGATTTATACGCAGTAAATGCGCCTAATAATGGGTGGCCAAGCATATATAAATCGCCTATTGCATCTAGCACTTTATGCTTGGCAAATTCGTCTTCATAACGTAAACCATCGCGATTTAAAATGCGGTATTCGTCCAGCACAATTGCGTTATCTAAACTGCCACCACGTGCTAATCCATTGGCTCGCAGATATTCTACCTCGTGCATAAAACCAAATGTACGGGCGCGGCTAATTTCTTTTACGTAGCTATTATCTTTAAAATCAATTTTGACATTACTGCCTGAGTTTTCAAAAACAGGGTGCGCAAAATCGATGGTGAAATCCATTTTAAAGCCATGATAAGGCTCAAATTTTACCCATTTATCGCCATCAGTAACTTCGATGAGTTTTTTAATCCTAATAAATTTCTTCGCGGCTGCCTGCTCCACAATACCGGCTTGCTGCAACAAAAATATAAACGGGCCAGAGCTACCATCCATGATGGGAATCTCTGACGCCGTTACTTCGATAATAATATTATCCACACCTAAACCAGATAACGCAGACATTAAGTGCTCTACAGTGGCAACCCGCGCACCATTATGTTCTAGGGCAGAACACATGCGCGTGTCACGCACTGCATCTGGCGTTGCTTGTATGGTAGGCGCTCCGGGCAAATCGGCGCGTCTAAATACAATGCCAGTATCAATTGCAGCGGGTAAAAGGCTTATGGTGACCTTTTCGCCGTTATGCAAACCAACACCAGTTGCACTCACCAGTTTTTTTAATGTACGTTGTTTTAACATCTGTTTTTAATACCCGTTTTTAATACCTGTTTCAATACTAAAGTTTAACACTTGATTTTAACAATTCTATTTAAGCTCTTATGTCTATATTTACAATAATAAATAACAGGTTTTAATAGCACTTTCTCAAACCATTAATCGGCTTGTTTACGTAAAAATGCAGGGATGTCATATTCCTCAACACCCGACATTTTCATGGCCTCAACTTGCGCACGACGGTTATTGCTGCTAAATACCGCAGGTGCTACATCTTCTACATCACCACCTACATACATTGGCTGGTTAGTTGTACCGTTAAGCACTGTTGTCATCACACGTAACTCTGGTTTTTGTTGACGACGTGCAACTGAGCCATTTAAGCCAGTAGCTACCATGGTTACGCGTAATTTGTCACCCATGCTTTCATCCACTACGTTACCCACAATTACCGTTGCATCTTCTGCTGTAAACGCTTTAATCGTGTTCATTACATCGTAGTACTCTTTCATTTTAAAGCTAGAGCTAGCCGTAATATTAACTAAAACGCCACGCGCATTGGCTAAGTTGACATCTTCTAACAATGGGCTGGCAACTGCTTGTTCTGCCGCTATCATGGCGCGATTAACGCCACTAGCTTCGGCTGAACCCATCATAGCCATACCCATTTCACTCATCACCGTGCGCACATCAGCAAAATCCACGTTAACCAAACCTGGGCAATTAATAATCTCGGCTATTCCTGAGACAGCGTTATGCAACACGTCGTTCGCTGCGTTAAAAGCCTCGGTAAAAGGTACGTCTTCGCCCAATACTTCCATCAGTTTTTCGTTTGGAATCACGATTAAAGAATCTACATACTGAGAAAGCTCTTCTAAACCATCTGCAGCTACTTTGGTACGTTTGCCTTCAAAGGCAAATGGCTTGGTAACAACCGCTACTGTTAAAATACCCATTTCTTTGGCTACTTCAGCAATGATTGGCGCCGCACCTGTACCTGTGCCGCCACCCATACCTGCTGTAATAAATAGCATATCAGCGCCATCAATCATTTCAGCAATGCGGTCACGGTCTTCTAGTGCTGCTTCGCGACCCACTTCTGGCTTAGCGCCAGCGCCTAGGCCTTTAGTAATATCTGTACCAATTTGCAACGTTGTGGTGGCCGAGCTATTTCTAAGTGCCTGCGCATCGGTATTAGCACTTATAAACTCTACCCCGCTTACATTTTTACTAATCATGTGGTTTACCGCGTTGCCGCCACAACCACCCACACCAATAACCTTAATGACTGCTTCTTGTGAATTCTTTTCCATAATTTCAAACATTTTAATCTCCTTTTTGCCTTTAATATTTGAGCTGGCGCATTTGATTCTGAAGTGCGCCAAGCTCTGCCCTATTACCATTACAAAACCATGCTGCTAAACACTAAAAATTACCTTGAAACCAACTCTTCATTTTGTCAAATATTCTACCAACTGGGCTTGATTCCATTTGCCCACTAATTTGCCGTTCTAACTGCTGCTTGCCCATCAAAATCAAACCCACACCAGTTGCGTATCTTGGGTTGCTTACTACCTCTGATAGCCCGCCCACATAGCGTGGCATGCCTAAGCGAACTGGCATGTGAAATATTTCTTCACCTAATTCAATCATGCCGCGCATCATCGATGAGCCGCCTGTAATGACGATGCCAGAGGCAATCATTTCTTCCATACCGCTGCGGCGAAGCTCTTGCAATACAAACTCATACAGCTCTACCACGCGCGGCTCTATTACCTCGGCCAGTGTTTGCACTGATAATTGGCGTGCCTCACGACCATCAACGCCTGGCACTTCAACTATCTCGCGCGAATCGGCTAATTGTCGTAACGCACAGCCATGTTTAACTTTAATATCTTCTGCTGATTGCGTTGGCGTACGGAAAGCCACAGCAACATCATTGGTAATTTGATCGCCCGCAATAGGCACCACCGCGGTATGCCGAATAGCGCCGTTTTTAAATACCGCAATATCGGTGGTACCGCCGCCAATATCTACCAAGCACACGCCTAGCTCTTTTTCATCTTCTGTTAATACCGCGATGCTAGAAGCCAGTGGTTGTAAAATTAAATCGCTTACTTCTAAGCCACAACGTTTAATGCACTTGACGATATTTTGGGCTGCCGCTACTGCACCAGTAACAATATGCACTTTCACTTCTAGCTTCATGCCACTCATGCCCAATGGCTCGCGCACGTCATCTTGGCCATCAATAATAAATTCTTGCGTTAATATATGCAGTATTTGCTGGTCGGCTGGTAACGCAATAGCGCGTGCAGTTTCTACTACACGGTCAACATCCATTTGGCTAACTTCGGCATCTTTTATTTTTACCATGCCGTGCGAATTAAGGCTTTTAATATGGCTACCAGCAATACCCGTAAACACCGCATTAATTTTACAATCGGCCATTAGTTCGGCTTCTTCAATCGAGCGTTGAATAGCCTGCATAGTAGAGTCAATATTAATTACCACGCCTTTTCTTAAGCCGCGTGATACGTGCTGGCCAAGGCCAATTACCTTTAAGCTACCTTCTGGTAGTAGCTCGGCTACAATCGTCACAATTTTAGATGTGCCGATATCTAGCCCCACAATTAGATTTTTATCTTCCCGTACTTTGCTCATCTTTATTTCCCCATTTCATTCTTAATCTTTATTACTTTATGTGTGTGCTTAGGCAAGCTTAAAATCAGACCAAACAACTTTGGCTGGCGCTACTGGCAATTGCTTATTCGCTGCTGGTTTGGCTATTGGTTTAGGTTCCAATGGTTTAGTATTGAGTGGCTTAGCATCTAGCGGCTTAGTAATCATTGGTTTTGCCACATTGGTTTTAGCAATTGCAATTGGCTTACGCACTGCAAATCCATTTGGGTAGCGCAAATCGGCATAGGCTATCTTTGCATTTAGCTGGCTTAATGTGCTTTGATAAGCGCCAGCAAACTTGCTAAGCCGAGCATCCATATCCACACGACCCAACGCAATTAGCAGGCCTTTATCAGTTTTGATTTCCCAAGCGCGGCGTGGCGACAGAGTTACTTGTGCAATTTTAATATCCGCTTTATTTAAAATTTGGCTGTAATTACCATAACTTTTTGTTACTTCCATCACACCATTGCCTGGCCCGTAAAACACAGGCAACTCAGCATCAGATGCGGCTTGAAACAGCTCACCATGCGTATTAACCAATGCAATATTGCCCCAGCGTGCCAGCGCTTTGTGTTCTTCAATTGCCACTTCTAGTTTATCGGGCCAGCGACGACGCACACTGACTTCGCGCGCCCAAGGCAACTTTTGAAAAGCATCGCGCGTTTTAATTAAATCCATGGTAAAAAAATTACCTTTTAAATGTTTCGCCACAATCAATTTAATCTGCTCGCGGTTAACATGCGTTAATTGGCCATCTATTTTTACCTCGCGCACAGGAAAAATTGGCAAATGCACCACCACAAAAATTAGCGCGTACAACATCAACACCACTGCTAAGGCGTATAGCAAATTAGCCAGCCAGTTGAGTAATGTTGGTTTATCCCACATGCTCTGCCTTCAAATCGCTAGCCTTTAAATTACTATCCTCTAATGTCATGCTTAATATTTTTATTACTAACTCATCAAAACTAATACCTGCGGCCTTAGCTGCCATGGGCACCAAACTATGATCTGTCATGCCTGGGCTGGTGTTTAGCTCTAAAAAGTAATGCTGGCCTGCCTCATCCATTAAGAAATCAACACGGCCCCAACCACTGCAACCTACTGCACGAAAAGCTTGCAAGGCTTCGGCCTGTATTTGTGCTTCTTTTTCTGCACTTAAACCACATGGGCACAAGTACTCGGTGTCATCACGCAAATATTTGGCTTCAAAATCATAAAACTCATTTTTGGGTACTATTTTTACAATAGGCAAGGCTGTGTCATTCAAAATACCAACGGTGTACTCACCACCACCAATAAACTGCTCTGCAATCACTAAAGGGTCTGCCTTGCAGGCCAATAGATATGCGGCTTGCAGGCAATCTTTTTGCTTCACTTTACTAATACCAATGCTTGAGCCTTCGTTAGCTGGTTTCACAAATAGCGGCAAGCCTAATTTATTTTCAATGGCCTCAAAGTCACTACTGGCGTTTACCAGCTCAAAATCTGGCGTTACAACACCCACAGCGCGCCACAATAATTTTGTACGCCATTTATCCATACCCAAGCTAGAAGCCATCACACCGCTACCCGTGTACGGAATGCCCATTAACTCTAGCGCGCCTTGTATTGTGCCATCTTCGCCGAAACGGCCATGCAATGATATAAACGCGCGGTTAAATGCTTTTAACTCGCTTAATTCTTGGCTTGCGGGGTCAAATGCATGCGCATCAACGCCTTGCCTTTTTAAAGCAGCCAATACAGCCGAGCCACTTTTAATCGACACTTCTCGCTCGCCCGATTTGCCTCCAAACAGCACGGCTACTTTGCCAAATTTATTCATATTTTTATGCATACTCACCTATTACCCTTACTTCTTGTTGCAATGCCACGCCTTGTTTTTCAAGCACTACATCTTTCATGTGCCTAATTAATAGCTCAATGTCTAGTGCGCTACAATCGCCCACATTCACAATAAAATTGGCATGTTTGGGAGACACTTGTGCACCACCAATTTGGTAGCCTTTTAAACCGCTAGCCTCAATTAACCTTGCCGCGAAATCGCCATACGGATTTCTAAAAGTAGAACCTGCACTGGGTAAATTAAGCGGCTGACTTGCTAGGCGTGTCGCTAATAAATTTTTAATTTTTTTAAGTGAATCATTTGAATCACCTATTTCCAACTTAAACCAAGCCCCTAAAAACCACTCATCTACCACTGGCATTTCTACGTGGCGATAGCTAGCAATAAACTCAGATTCATTGCGGACGTGGGTTGCACCATTTCTATCTATCGTTAATGCTTGATGCACAATGTTCCAAGTTTCACTGCCATAACAGCCTGCATTCATGGCCAATGCGCCACCCACCGTGCCAGGTATTCCCGCCATAAATTCAGCGCCTTCTTTAGCTTGGGTGGCACTAAATCTTGCCAGTTTGCCGCAAGTCACCCCCGCTTCTGCGTAGATCAATTTACCATCCATGCGCAAGTCATTTAAGGCTTGGTGCATAACAACTACCGTGCCACGCACACCACCATCGCGCACTAATAAATTGCTGCCTAGGCCAATAAAGCAAATCGGCTCAGCATGGTCTAGGCTTTGCAAAAACGTTTGTAGTTCGTTCAAATTTTCGGCTATAAAAACACGATCTGCCAAACCGCCCACGCGCCAACTGGTATAACGTGCCAGCGGCTCGTTTTTAAGCAGTTGCGATTTGGCTTGTGTGTCAATAGCAACCATTAGCTGGCCAATTCTTTCAAGGTTAATTCTTTGGTGCGTGCTGCTACTTGGCCTATTGAACCTGCACCCATTACTATCACCACATCATTGGCTTGCGCCACGTTTAATATTGCAACAGGCAATTCATCGGTGGTTTCTACAAACAGTGGCTCTACTTTGCCTGCCACGCGAATGGCGCGAATTAAACTGCGTGTATCGGCCGCCACAATCGGCGACTCACCAGCTGAATATACTTCAGTTAGCAAAACCGCATCGGCTTGAGACAGCACGCGCACAAAATCCTCAAAACAATCACGGGTGCGTGTGTAACGATGCGGCTGAAACGCCATCACCAAACGTCTATTAGGAAAAGCGCCACGCGCTGCAGCAATCACAGCTTGCATCTCAACAGGGTGGTGACCGTAATCATCAATTAAGGTAAATTCGCCACCCGTATTAGCAGCTATTTCGCCATAGCGTTCAAAACGTCTACCAACACCTTTAAACTCGGCTAGTGCTTTAATAATGGCTGCATCGCTCACGTTAAGCTCACTAGCAATGGCAATGGCTGCCAGCGCATTTAGTACATAGTGGTTGCCTGGCAAATTAAGCGTCACATCAAATGTGGTGGTTACGCCATTAATTCGCTCAACTGTAAAGTGCATTTGGCCGTTATCGGCACGCACATTTTTGGCACGAATACGCGCATCTTCACTCATGCCATAAGTCATTACTGGCTTAGTAATACGCGGTAAAATTTCACGAATATTGGCGTCATCAATACACACCACCGCCATACCCCAAAATGGCAACTGCTGTAAAAATTCTACAAACGCACTTTTTAGCTTTTCAAAACTGTGCTCATAGGTATCCATATGATCATGGTCGATATTCGTCACCACCGCCATTACAGGCGTTAGATGCAAGAATGAGGCATCTGATTCATCTGCCTCGGCCACAATATATTCGCCAGTACCTAAGCGTGCATTGGCGCTGGCAGCTTCTAACTTGCCCCCAATCACAAAAGTGGGGTCCATACCCGCCTCATTTAAAATGCTGGCAATTAAGCTAGTTGTAGTTGTCTTACCGTGAGTACCTGCCACCGCAATACCTTGCCTGAAGCGCATTAATTCTGCCAACATTAAGGCGCGCGGCACTACAGGTATATTTTTAGCGCGCGCTGCTTTTACCTCAGGGTTTGCTTCATTTACGGCAGATGACACCACAACTACATCAGCATCGCTGACGTTTTGTTCTGCATGACCAAGGTAAACAGTGGCGCCAAAATTTTCTAAACGCTTAGTGGTTGCGTTGCTAGCCAAATCAGAGCCTGACACTTTAAAATCAAGATTAATTAGCACTTCTGCAATGCCACTCATGCCAGCGCCACCTATACCCACAAAATGTATATTTTTTACTTTATGTTTCAAAAAGACCTCCGTATTACTATTACGCTCATTAATACGGCGTTAAAAACTGACTCAAAATCCTCATGTGTAAACCATACATTCCAGACTTTATTTTCTGTAACTGAATATTTGGCCTGTTTTTGCCTTGTCTTAATTTCGCTAATCACGCTATCCAGAGGTCTTTTCACAGCGCCGCCTCCATACAAATAGTTGCCACTGTTTGCGTGGCTTCTGGTTTGGCTAATGTTTTTGCCTTAATTGCCATATCCAAGCAAATTTCGCGCGTTAAGTTACTCAATACTTCACTGGCTTTTGCCACATTAAACTCAGTTTGTTGAATCAATTGTGCAGCGCCAGCGTCTCTTAAATATTGGGCGTTTGTGGTTTGATGGTCATCAACAGCGTGCGGAAAAGGCACTAATACGCTCGCCACGCCTACACATGCCAGCTCAGCAATAGTCAACGCGCCTGCGCGGCAAATCACCACATCAGCCCATTCATACATATCAGCCATATTGTTAATAAAAGCTCTTGTATCAGCTTGCACACCAGCCGCTTGATAATTGGCTTGCAGTGCAGCTATATGCTTCTCACCCGCTTGATGAATCACCTCTGGCCTTGTGTTTTCTGGCATTGTAGCAATGGCTTTTGGTAGCACCTCGTTAAGTGCGGCCGCACCTAAGCTGCCGCCCACTACTAGCAACTTAAGCTTGCCTGAATGCTTAGCGTAACGTTGTTCAGGGCTGGCTAATTGCGTAATATCGTGACGCACTGGGTTGCCAACCAACTCAGCTTTACCTGTAAATGCCGAAGGAAATGCCGTTAATATTTTGTTAGCCACTAAACTTAATGTTTTATTGGTTAAACCAGCAATTGAATTTTGCTCATGAATAATCAACGGCTTGCCTAACATTTTTGCCATCAAGCCACCAGGAAAAGCAGCAAAGCCGCCCATACCCAGCACCACATTTGGCTGATACAAGCGAATAGCGCTGAAGCTTTGTTTTAGTGCTGTAGCTAATTTAATTGGCAACAGCAACCAGCCCAGCAAGCCCTTACCGCGTACGCCGCGCATGGTTATCATGGCTTTGCTGTAATCTTTTCCCTCTATTAAACGGTTCTCCATGCCACCTTCAGTGCACAACCACACCACATTCCAGCCATGCTGTTTTAAGTGATCTGCCACCGCCATAGCTGGATACACATGACCACCAGTGCCACCCGCCATTATCATGATGGTGAACTTGCCATATTCAGTCACAAGAGAAGTTAGCATCATGCTGGCAGACCTTTCTGCAACCTTCTGTTCTCAAAATCAATTCTAAGCAAAACAGCCATCGCAATACAATTTGCCAATATGCCGCTGCCGCCAAACGATAATAATGGCAACGTTAAACCCTTGGTTGGCAGCACACCCATGTTCACACCAATATTAATAATGGCTTGCACGCCAATCCACACACCCAAGCCTTGTGCCAATAGCGCCGCAAAATAACGTTCATTAGCCACAGCTTCTTTGCCTATACCAAAAGCGCGAATCACAATCCACACAAATAATCCCAGTACCGTTAGTACACCAACAAAGCCCAGCTCTTCTGCAATAACGGCCAATAAAAAGTCGGTATGCGCTTCTGGCAAATACAGTAATTTTTCTACACTTGCACCTAAGCCCACGCCAAACCATTCACCGCGTCCAAATGCAATAAGCGCGTGCGACAGCTGATAACCTTTACCGTATGGGTCTGCCCAAGGATCCATAAAGCCAATCACACGTTGCATACGGTAGGGCGAGCTTTTAATTAATACAAAAATGGCCACTGGCAATAAAGCCAACAAACCTGCAAATATTTTTGCGTTAATACCGCCCAACCACAATATTGAAATTGAAATAGCCGCTATTACAGCAAATGCGCCAAAATCAGGCTCGCGCAGCAGTAAAAATCCTACTAGCACCATTACTGCCACCATTGGCAAAAAGCCTTTAATTAAGCTATCCATTTGCGGCGCTTTGCGAACGGCGTAATCGGCAACATACATGGCGGCAAACAGCTTCACCAACTCAGAAGGCTGCAAGTTAATAACAAACAGTGAAAGCCAACGTTGACTGCCATTTACATTTCGACCAACACCTGGAATTAGTACCAATACCAGCAAAAATAAGCCTAATAAAAATAAATAAGGCGCCATTTTTTGCCACCCCGCCACAGGCACTTGGAAGGTAACAAGCCCTGCCACCAGCCCAATAACAATAAAAATAGCTTGGCGAATTAAAAAGTAAGTACTTTGATGGCCTACCGCTTTATCTGCTTCAGCTATCGCAATTGAAGCCGAATAAACCATTACCAAGCCTAAACCCAGCAAAATTAGGGTAACCCATAGCAACATTTGGTCGTAGCTAGATGCGTTAATACGCTCGCGAGTATTGAGCACAGGGCTTAACATACATACCTCACTAGCCAGCACTCACTAAGCAAATATCCAGTTAGCATATTGTCGCTTTCTGATCGCTTTGCGTTAAGCGCACTTTTTTAAGTTGCTTCACCGCCTCAACAAACACTTCTGCACGGTGTACATAGTTTTTAAACATATCAAAACTAGCACAAGCGGGAGACAACAATACCGCATCGCCAGCCATCGCAACTTTGTGTGCAATGGCAACAGCCTCTGACAAATCCACTGCTTTGTACATTGGCAAATTGGCTGGCAATAGTGCCAATTCAAGTAAGGCCGCATCTCTGCCAATTAGCACCACCGCACGGGCATTAGCCGTAATTGCTGATAGTAATGGTGAAAAATCTTGCCCTTTACCATCGCCGCCAGCTATAAGCACTACTTTTTGCGGTACGCCATGTTTAGTCATGCCAGTAATG
The DNA here is from genome assembly GCA_031373695.1 of Methylotenera sp. Classification (GTDB taxonomy): domain Bacteria; phylum Pseudomonadota; class Gammaproteobacteria; order Burkholderiales; family Methylophilaceae; genus Methylotenera_A. The sequence continues at coordinate 16,336 of JANMNC010000067.1, forward strand.
GCAGCGCGGGTTGCACCAACGTTAGTGCCTTTTGAGTCATCATAAAAATCAATATCATCAAAGCTTGCAACCCATTCAACCCGATGTGGTAAACCTTTAAAGTGCAGTAGCGCATTAATTACCGCTATTTTTTCAACGCCCATGGCGCTACATAAAGCGGCGGCGGCCAGCGCATTTGCCACATTATGTTGGCCACTTATTTTCAGCTGGCTGGCTTTAATTAGTTTGCGCTTTCCACTGGCTAAGTATTGTTCGCCTTCACATTCAATCAAACCAAAATCTGTTACTTTTGGTGCTGCATTTAAACCAAAAGTAACGATATTTTCTGCTTGCATTGCCATGCTTGTAGCATCATCACGATTCAAAACGGCTATTTCTGCATACTCCAGAATGCGTGCTTTAGCTGCCGTGTAATCTTCAATGTTAGTGTATCTATCCATGTGGTCTTCACACACATTTAGCACTGTTGCCGCATTCAACTTTAAATTATGTGTAGTTTCTAGTTGAAAACTTGATAGCTCCAGCACATACACATCTGGCGCCTCCATCATTAATGCTTCCAACACTGGCAAGCCAATATTGCCAGCAACTATTGTTTTTAAGCCTGCCTCTTTGCAAATTTCACCTACTAATGTTGTTACAGTGGTTTTGCCATTAGAGCCAGTAATAGCAATAACCTTGGCGTTAATAGGGCGATATTGCGCAAATAATTCAACATCACCAATAACTGGAATGCCTTTTTTAAGCGCGGCTTGCACAGCAGGCTCGTTCAACGAAACGCCTGGGCTAATCACAATTAATTCAGCCTGCAGCAATACATCCAAGTTAAAAGCGCCTGTGTGCACATCAACCTGTGGCATGCGCTTAATTACATCGTCTATGCTAGGTGGGTTATCACGTGAATCTGCGGCAGACAAAATTGCGCCTTGAGCTGCAAGCCAGCGCAAAGCCGACAGGCCTGTATCACCTAGGCCTAGTACGAGTACTTTTTTATCTTTTAACTGCATTTTCATTTGTATTTAGCCACAGAGCAAATTGCGTTCACAGACAAACCCCCAGAGATTGATGCTCTGTGAACCCCTTGTTTTGTGTGGCTTAAGTTTTTCATCTCAGTTTTAATGTAGATAAGCCAACCAATACCAACATCATGGTAATGATCCAAAACCGCACCACTACTTGCGTCTCTTTCCAACCTTTTTGCTCGTAGTGATGATGTAATGGCGCCATTAAGAAGATGCGCTGCCCTACGCCTGTTTTATATTTGGTGTATTTAAAATACAGCACCTGCAGCGCGACTGAGAATGTTTCCACCACAAACACACCACCCATAATAAATAACACTATTTCTTGGCGAACAATTACCGCCACTACACCTAATGCAGCACCTAGCGCTAATGCACCTACATCACCCATAAACACTTCTGCGGGGTAGGCGTTAAACCACAAAAAGCCTAAGCCTGCCCCTGCCATAGCGGCACAAAATACCATCATTTCACCTGCGCCAGCCACGTAGGGAATACCCAAATACTTAGAGAAATATAAATGCCCAGCCATGTATGCAAATAAACCTAGCGCACTGCCCACCATTACAGTTGGCATAATCGCTAAGCCATCTAAGCCATCGGTTAAATTGACCGCATTGCTTGAGCCGACAATTACCAAATAAGTAAGCACAATAAAACCCACCGCACCTAAAGGTAGCGTTAAGGTTTTAAAAAATGGCACAATTAAGGTAGTTTCTGCTGGGCTAGAAGCGGTTTGATATAAAAATATAGCTACACCCAAACCTATAACACTTTGCCAAAAGTATTTGGTTTTTGCTGATAAGCCTTTGGGATTTTTGTACACCACTTTACGGTAATCATCTACCCAGCCAATGGCACCAAAACCCAAAGTGGTGACCAGCACTACCCAAATATACTTGTTATGCAAATCGCCCCACAGCAAAGTGGCTATGCCAATAGCCACCAGTATTAAAGCGCCGCCCATGGTAGGCGTACCTGCTTTTATTAAGTGCGTTTGCGGGCCATCATCACGTACAGCTTGGCCCACTTTGTATTCGGTAAGCTTGCGAATCATTTTCGGGCCCACCACAAATGAGATAATTAAGGCAGTAAGCGTTGCCAATACTGCACGCAAAGTGATGTAATTAAACACATTAAAACCACGAATATCGTGTGCCAACCAACGAGCCAGTTCTAGCAACATTACTTAACCTCCACAATTGTTATATTTGGCAAAAGAGAATTTTCATCTGCTGATACTTGTATTTGCTCTACCACTCGTTCCATTTTCATAAAACGTGAGCCTTTTACTAACACAGCAACACCCTGTTGCATGTTTGCTTTAAGCGCATTCACCAAAGCTTCTAAGCTATTAAAATGTTGCGCATTAGTGCCAAACTGCTTTGCAGCTAATTGACTTAACTCACCAAATGTAAACAGCTGATTAATGTTCTTATGCTTGGCATAGGCGCCAACTTCGGCATGCATTTGTGCAGCGTCACTACCCAACTCACCCATGTCGCCCATTACAAAAATAGTCTGTGTATCTTGTTTGCACAGCACATCTATAGCGGCTTTCATTGAATCTGGATTAGCGTTATAAGTATCATCAATTAACGTTGCATGATTAAAACCCGCCTTACGTTGCAAGCGCCCATACACGGCTTGCATACTTTCTAAGCCACGTGCAATGTGTTCATTTGTTACACCCAAAGCCACTGCGGCTGCGCTGGCAGCTAGCGCGTTACTAATATTGTGTTTACCCAACATGTTTAATTTAAAACAAATATCCCCCATCGGCGTTGTCAAGCTAACCAAGCTTGTACCATCTAACTCAACATAACTAGCAGTAACTTCAGCAGGTTTAATTAAGCCAAAAGTCACTATTTTTTTGCCTACAATGAGCGATTTCCAATAATCTGCAAAATCATCATCGGCATTTATTACGGCAACGCCATCATCGGTTAAGCATGTAAATATTTCACCTTTAGCTTTGGCAATATTTTCGCGCGAGCCTAACTCACCAATGTGTGCAGTGCCTGCATTGCTAATTACCGCCACATTAGGCTTAGTAATATGTGTTAAATAATCAATCTCGCCCAAGTGGCTCATGCCCATTTCAATTACCGCATAAGCATGTTGTGATGTCATTTTTAGCAAAGTTAGCGGCAAGCCAATATCATTATTTAGGTTGCCGTATGTTGCATGTACTTTTGAGACATCATTATTTGCGGTGCTAGAAGTCACAGCCTTTAAAATTGACACCAACATTTCTTTAGTAGTGGTTTTACCATTACTACCAGTAATGGCTGCTATTGGTGCAATAAATTGTTTGCGCCAATATTGGGCTAGCTCGCCCAAGGCTAAACGCGTGTCTTGTACCACCACTGCTGGTGTGGCTTTGGTATTAGCGTCTGAAACCAGCACCGCAGTTGCGCCTTGTTTAATGGCTTCTAGCGCATAAGTGTTGCCATCAAAGTTATTGCCTTTAATGCCAATAAATAATTGATTTTTTTCAATATTTCTACTGTCAATGCCTACACTTTGTATTTCTAAATCGGCGCCTATTAATTGCCCACCAACAATTTTTGCAATGTGCGAAAGCATCATCATATTGACGCCGCTTCATATTGTTTTAATACTTTTTGTGCTTGCTCAATATCGCTGAACGGATGCTTAATCCCATTAACGTCTTGATAATCTTCGTGACCTTTGCCTGCGATTAAAACAATATCGCCTGCTTTGGCAGAAAAAATTGAGATTGAGATCGCTTTAGCGCGGTCTTCCTCCACAACGTAATTGCCTTGAATGCCATGTAAAATATCATGGATAATTTTGCGCTCGTTTTCATGGCGCGGATTATCAGATGTCACCACCACTGCATTAGCTAAGTTGCTTGCGATTTTTCCCATTAACTCGCGCTTACCTGCATCGCGGTTACCGCCACAGCCAAATACGCACACTAATTTTGAGCCTTCTTGAATCTGCTCTTTAAGCGTGGTTAATACTTTTTCAAGCGCATCTGGTGTATGCGCATAATCCACCACAACTAAAGGCAAGTTGCCACCACCCAGTTGCTGCATGCGGCCTGGAGCTGATTCAATTTGTGCAATTGCATCTACCGCATCGGCCAGCTTAACTTGTGACACCAGCAAGGTAGCTAAAACAGCGAGCACGTTATACACATTAAAACGGCCAATTAAATTAGCTTTAACCGCCGCATCACCCTGTGGAGTTTTGGCTATAAAACTAAAGTGCGTATTTTTAAATTGCAAATTTGTGGCTTTTACATCGCCATGATTAATACCATACGTAATAACTGGCGTACCTGCATATTTCAAATCCTCTTCAATTTCTTGACCAAAGCTATCATCACAGTTCAACACAGCCATTTTGAGATTGCTGGCATCAAATAAACGACGCTTTTCGGCCGCATATTTTTCTTGAGTACCGTGATAATCTAAATGATCGCGGGTTAAATTTGTGAGTACCGCCACATCAAAATGCACACCGTTTACGCGACCTTGGTGCAAACCATGTGACGATACTTCCATGGCTACTACTTCTGCTTGTTGATTATGAAATTGCGCCAACATCGCTTGCAGCGCAATCGCATCTGGCGTGGTGTTAGCAGTTGGTATTAGCTCATTTGCAAAACCATTGCCTAGCGTGCCTATTACGGCAGTTTTGCGATTTAAATAATTAAAACACTGGCTTAGCCACTGGGTAATTGATGTTTTGCCGTTGGTGCCAGTTACACCTACCATCCACATTTTTGTCGATGGCTGTTTATAAAACTGATGCGCAATATTGCCTGCTTGCAATCGCAAATTCTTAATGGCGATATTTTCAATATCCCATTCTGCATTCCACACAAAATCTGCCGAATCCCAGATGACAGCGCTCGCGCCTTTTTCAATGGCTTCGGCAATATAGTTTCGGCCATCTGTCTTGCCACCTAAATAAGCCAAAAATAGGCTTCCTTGCTCCACCTTACGGCTATCTGCAGTAATGCTTTTAATGGGTGTTTTAATGCGGTAATTTTGAGTAGCTTTCGTCATACCACCTCTTTCACATCTTCAACTTCAGATGGAATGACAACATTATTATTGGGTGCGTCTTGTGGCACAGCCAGCATGCGAAGTGCATCGGCCATTACAGCGCTAAATACTGGCGCTGCTACTATGCCGCCGTAATACTGTTCATTTTCAATACTGGGCTCGTCTATCATCACCGCCATAATTAAACGCGGGTTAGAGGCTGGCGCCATACCAACAAATGAGCCTACATATTTATCTTTTTCGTAACCTTTTGGGCCAATTTTATGTGCAGTGCCAGTTTTACCACCCACGCGATAACCTGCCACTTGCGCTCTTAGTGCTGTGCCACCAGGCTGCACCACCAGTTCAAGCATATCTTTTACATCGTTAGCCACTTGCGCAGAAAACACTTGGTGCCCTACTGGCGACTCTGCCAACTTTAATAGTGAAATAGGCTTTAATTCGCCCTCATTAGCAAACACGGTATATGACCGTGCTAACTGCAGCAAAGTTAAACTAATGCCGTGCCCATATGACATAGTTGCCTGTTCAATAGGGCGCCAAGTCTTGTAAGGACGCAATCTGCCAGACGATTCACCCGGAAAGCCAATATTGGCGCGTGACCCAAAGCCCAATTGGTTAAATGTGCTCCAAAGCTCTTCACGCTTAAGGCTTAGCGCCATTTTGGCGGCACCAACGTTAGATGATTTTTGAATGACTTCAGACACTGTTAACACGCCATGTGGATGCGAATCGTGAATAGTGGCTGGCCCAATGCTCATGTGGCCAGGCGCCGTTTGTATTTTGGTTGTTGGTGTGTAATCGCCAAACTGCATAGCAGCGGATGCTGCAATTGGCTTTAAGGTTGAGCCTGGTTCAAAAATATCGGTAATTGCACGGTTGCGGGTTTTACCTTTAATGTTTACAGGGTTGTTAGGGTTATAAGTAGGCAAATTCACCATTGCAAGCACTTCTCCTGTTTTGGCATCTAGCACAACAATTGCGCCTGCTTTGGCTTTATGTTTCTCAACCGCTTTAGATAACTCTCTAAACGCTAAGTACTGAATACGCCTATCAATACTAAGCACCAAATCGTGGCCATCTTGCGGCACTTTGACGTCTTCTAGGTCTTCTACAATGCGGCCTTGCCTGTCTTTAATAACTTTACGCATGCCCGCTTTACCTGATAAAACAGCATTTTGAGCCAACTCAAAACCTTCTTGACCATTGTCTTCAATGCCAGTGAAGCCGACTAAATGCGCTGTAACATCACCCGCAGGGTAAAACCTTTTATACTCGCGCTGTAAAAACACGCCAGGAATTTCCAAGCTCATGACTTTTGCAGCCAAGTCTGGTGATATGCGTCTTTTAATATAGACAAAGCCACGCTGTGTATTGGCTATTTTTTTATCGATGTCTTTATTTTTAATGCCTAGTAATTTAGACAATTGAGTTTTTTGTGTTGCACTAATTTTTACATCGGGCGGGCTTGCCCACACTGATTCAACAGGGCTACTAATGGCCAGCAGCTCGCCATTTCTATCGGTAATTTTGCCACGGTGAGCCTGCAACACAAGCGTGCGACTGTAACGAGCATCTCCTTTTTGTTGCAAAAAGTCTTTGTGTAAGCTTTGCAAATAAATGCCACGCGCAAATAAGCCAGCAAAAACTAACAACAAGCCAATTAGCAATAGCCTACGCCGCCAAGCTGGCAGCTTTACTATATGGTGTTGTGGTTGGTTATAGGCCATTTTTAATATTTATCTGGTTTCTATGTTTAGCTATTTAATGCGTTTTAATTAACGCGATTTAATTAACATCTTCTAACGAAATTACTTGTATACGTTTTGCATCAGGCACTTGCATCTGCAATTTTTTTGCAGAAAACTCTTCTACGCGCGAATGCATTGCCCAAGTGCTTTGTTCAAGCTGTAACTGACCAAATTCAGTATCATATTTTTTGGTCATTTCTTGTTGCTGTTCTAGTTCAAAGTACAATTTTCTGGCTTTGTGCTGCGACGTAACCACCCCTAAGCTCACGGCAATTAATACAAAAAATAAAATAAAATTTAAGCGTGTCATAATTTGTATAAATAATTTTTATGCCGTTGCCGTTCTCATTGCTACGCGCATTACTGCACTTCTTGAGCGCACGTTTTGTTTTACCTCAGCAGCACTAGGCTTAATTGCCTTACCTATCGCCATTAATCTTGGTTGTGGCAAATCTTTGGCTTTTACTGGAAAATTACTCGGTAAATCGTCACGGTTTTGTTCGCCTTGAATAAAGCGCTTCACAATACGGTCTTCTAGCGAATGAAAGCTAATCACAACCAACCTGCCACCTTCTGCCAACAAATCTAGGCATTGCGGCAAAATTAACGATAGCTCCTCAAGCTCCGAATTGACGAAAATCCGTAGAGCTTGAAAGGTGCGCGTTGCAGGGTTCTGCCCCGGTTCGATCTTGGGGATTGCACTTGCCACGATCTTGGCAAGCTGTCCTGTAGTGGTGATGGCGCGCCCGTCTGTGCGCTCCTTAATAATCGCCCTTGCAACCTGCTTAGCAAACCGTTCTTCACCATA
>JANMNC010000074.1:0-21797 GCA_031373695.1 Methylotenera sp.
CCTTGCTCAAAACGTCCATCAAACTGCATCTGTACCATACTATCTGGCATCATTTCATCTACTGGCATGCCTGAAGGGGTAACCAAAAAACCGTCTTCGTAGCGCACACTGCAATTGCCCGACGTGCCTTTATTTAGGCCAAGCTCGGTAAGTTTTTGGCTGGTTTTTAGTAACTGTTCAGATATATTATTCATTGCTTATTCTACAATATTTTTCTATCTGTCATTACCGCGCAGGCGGGAATCCATTTTAAAGAATACTCAAAAAAATTCAATTTGGATTCCTACCTGCGCGGGAATGACGGGTAAGCCAGTACTTGGCTTACCCGTGGGATATATGCACTAAAGCGCATTATTCACACGCCAAAACACCTGCTCTGCAGACCAATACCCCAAGGCACCTTCTCTCAAACTCACTTCATGAGTTTGATTCACCTTGTATCCATGCGGGTCGCAGAGCATGTTTATTTGCAATTCTTTAGTGCATTGGGCGCGAATACGCCCTTTTCTGTGATGATTCCCATCACCAATCTTGCAGGCGTGACGTCAAACGCAGGATTAGCCGCGTTTGATTCTAACGGAATCACGCGCACGCTTTGCATGCTGCCATCGCCAGCTAGGCCTTGTATATAGGCGACTTCATCACTATTACGCTGTTCAATTTCAATCTCATCGCCGCTATTTAAAGCCCAATCAATGGTGGGTGTTGGCACGGCAGCGTAAAAGGGAATCTGATTGTCATGCGCCGCCAGCGCTTTTAAATAAGTGCCAATTTTATTGCACACATCACCATTAGCTGTGACACGGTCTGCGCCAACGATGACCATATCTACCAAACCTTGCTGCATTAAATGACCACCTGCGTTATCGCTAATCACGGTATGCGGTACGCCGTGAGAGCTAAGCTCCCAAGCGGTTAGAAATGCACCTTGGTTGCGCGGGCGCGTTTCGTCTACCCACACATGCACATTCAAACCCGCATCATGCGCTGCATAAATCGGCGCCAATGCAGTGCCAAAATCAACCGTGGCCAGCCAGCCAGCATTGCAGTGGGTGAGTATATTAAAAGGCTTGTTTTTTTCTAACTGGTTTTGGTATGCGTTTTTGATAAGCGCAACACCATGCTGGCCAATGGCCTGATTCTGCGCCACATCTTCCTCAGCAATATTGGCTGCCAGTTTCCAAGCAGCTAAATTACGCGCATTATTTGGCATGCCCTGCAAGGTAGCAACCATGCGGCCTACAGCCCATGCTAAATTCACTGCAGTGGGGCGGCTAGCAATTAAACTATTTGCGGCTGTGTTTAAGTGGCTATCAGAATCATTTTCTAACATGGCTAGCGCCATGCCATACGCTGCGGCAACACCGATTAAAGGCGCCCCACGCACTTGCATGGTTTTAATGGCCTGAATCATTTGCTGCAAACTAGCAATACGCTCAGTTTCAAATGCAAATGGTAATTTAGTTTGATCAATAATCTGCACAAACTTGCAACGTGGGTCTGGCCAAATAGTTCTAAATACTTGCCCTGCAACATTCATATTAATTTCATCCCAAACTTATATTAATTACATTTAAAATTAGTTTTAGCTATATACACTCACAACAAACACGCTCATTTTTAATTAACAAAATCTATAAAAAAAATTAAATAAAAATCTTGCGTTATTTCGTGTTTTATTTTTTAGCGTTTTCCATCCACAAAATCTGTGGATAACTTTGTGGATTACTGTGTCTTAAAACCGTAACTCACCAATTTTAAAGGCTTTTTTTTAAAAGTTCATTTTTTAATCTATTTTATTATTGTTTAAAATCAATCACTTACAGTATGTCATTGGTTTGTTAAGGGTTTTTTACTTTTGTTCATGTAGCACATTAAGTGGTGTGCATAAACCAGCTAATTTTGGCAAAATTTGTATGGCATTTTTACCTGTAATTTCAATGATTTGCGCTAATTCTACACCCCTAATTTCTGCCAAAATTTGGGCTATTTTTAATAGCTGTGCAGGACTATTTTTAGCTTTAGAACCTAGCCATTCTGGTGGAATATCAGGCGCATCGGTTTCTAGCACAATAGAATCTAGCGGCAAATTTTTAGCCAGCTCGCGTATTTTAAGTGCGCGTGGGTAAGTCATGGCGCCACCAAACCCTAATTTAAAGCCTAGCGCAATAAATGCTTCGGCCTGCTGCAAGCTACCGTTAAATGCATGCGCAATTCCACCACACACACTGTGACGTCGCAAATGTTTTAAAACATCGTCTACCGCACGCCGCACGTGCAAAATAACGGGTAAATTAAAATTTTGTGCAATTTTTAGCTGTTCGCTAAAAAAGTACTCTTGAGTTTCGCGGTTTTGCTGTGTTACAAAAAAATCGAGGCCAATTTCGCCCACGGCAACCAGCTTGTTGGTTGGCCGATTAAGCTGCTCTGCAATTAGCTGCTTTAGTAACACAATATCGCTGGGCTGTGCGGCATCGACATACATAGGATGAATGCCCAAAGCGCAGCTAACTTGTGTGTGCTGGTGAGATAAATCAATAACGTGTTGAAAATTGGTACGTGCAACCGCTGGCACCACAATCATGCCAACACCATGCTTAATCGCCTCGGCGGTAACTGCAGCGCGGTCTAAATTAAATTCTGGCGCATCAAGATGGCAATGCGTATCAACTAACATTGTGTTTTAGCCACATGTTTTTTTATTTGCATGATTTTAATCCGCACGGCTTGGCTTAGCCCGCAGCCTAATATCTGTACCAATTTGACGCATTTCTATTATATTTAGCGCAATAGCTTGATTCATATGAGTAAGTTCTGGCATAGCGAACAAACCTTTTGCAGCGCTGCCCATGAGTTTTGGCGCGTAATAGATAAGCAGCTCGTCAATTAAGTTTTGCGCCAGCAAGGCGCCATTCAAACCTTCGCCAGCCTCTACTAACACTTCATTAATTTGCAGAGTTGCAAGGTGGCTTAACAGGCTTTTTAAGCACACTTTACCCTCACTATTAGGTAGCTGAATTAACTTAGCGCCAGTAGCTAATAATTGCTGCGTTTTATTATAGGCATCGCCTTGTTGATTATTGCAGGCAAAAACAATAAGCGCATTGCCATTTTCTAGAATTTTGGCACTGGGTGAAATTTGTAGCTGACTATCGACAATTACCCGCAGCGGTTGTCTATCTATTGCAATATCACGCACTGTCATGCTGGGGTTATCGCTTAAAACCGTGCCAATACCCGTTAGAATTGCGCAGCTTCTAGCACGCCAATGCTGTACATCCAGCCGAGCTGGCTCGCTTGTAATCCACTGGCTTTCACCATTGTTAAGCGCCGTTTTGCCATCTAAGCTGGCGGCAATTTTGCAACGTACAAAAGGGTTATTGGCCGCCATTCTGGCAATAAAACCTGGGTTTAGCGCTTCTGCCTGCGCTTGCATTAAGCCCACAGCCACATCGATGCCCTGCGCTAGTAAATAGGCCATACCACTGCCTGCTACTAGCGGGTTTGGGTCTTGCATGGCAAATATAACTTTAGTAATACCCGCATTAAGAAGAGCCTGCGAGCAAGGTGGGGTGCGGCCTGAGTGGTTGCATGGCTCTAGTGTTACATAGGCTGTTGCGCCATTTGTTTTCGCATTGGCTTGTTGCAAAGCCAAGACTTCGGCATGCGGCTGGCCTGCTTTTAAATGCGCACCCTCGCCTACTATTTTGCCATCTTTCACAATGACACAACCAACGCGCGGGTTTGGCATGGTGCTGTACAAACCACGCTCTGCTAGCTGCAGCGCGCGTGTCATAAACAGGTAATCGTCTGCAGTAAAGGCCATGTGGCTGGTTTAAATAGTTGGCTTTAAATTAGCTTGGTTTGTATTAACTATAAATCACGAATAACGTTATTAAAATCGTCCACATCTGAAAAGCTGCGATACACCGAGGCAAAACGAATATAAGCCACTTTATCCATTAGCTTTAGTTCGCTCATCACACTTTCGCCTAAATCACGCGCAGGTATCTCGCGCTCACCCAAGCTGAGCATTTTTTGCACAATATGATCCAGCGCGCGATCTACGTATTCTGTTGGTACAGGCCTTTTGTGCAATGCGCGCGTAAACGATAAACGTAATTTTTCACGATTAAATTCTTCGCGCGTGCCATTTTGCTTTACCACTTGCGGCATATGTAATTCTGCCGTTTCATAAGTGGTAAAGCGCTTATCACAGGCGCTGCATTTACGTCTGCGGCGAATAGAATCACCCTCATCATTCACTCTAGAATCAATGACTTGGGTATCTGCATCACCACAAAAAGGACATTTCAAAAGATTTATGCTCCGTACACTGGAAAACGCGCGGTTAGTGCATGCACCTTAGCTTTAGTCGCTGCAATAACCACTTCATCTGTCGGGTTATCTAACACATCGGCAATTAGATTAGCCACAATTTTAGCTTCATCTTCTTTAAAGCCGCGCGTGGTTATAGCAGGTGCGCCAATACGAATACCTGAAGTGACAAATGGGCTTTCTGGGTCATTAGGAATAGCGTTTTTATTCACAGTAATATGCGCTAAACCAAGGGCTGCATCGGCGGCTTTTCCTGTTAAACCTTTAGGGCGCAAATCTACCATAAACATGTGCGATTCTGTACGGCCTGATACCACACGTAAGCCACGCGCAATTAAGGTTTCGGCCATCGCTTGTGCATTTTTAATCACTTGTGCTTGATAGGTTTTAAATTCTGGTTGCGCGGCCTCTAAGAAAGCAGTCGCTTTACCAGCAATTACGTGCATTAATGGGCCACCTTGCAAACTAGGGAACACGCTTGAATTAAGTGATTTTTCAAACTCTGCTTTGGCTAAAATAATGCCGCCACGTGGGCCGCGCAAGGTTTTATGTGTGGTTGAAGTGACAAAATCTGCGTGTGGTACTGGGTTTGGGTAAACGCCACCTGCAATCAAGCCAGAATAATGCGCCATATCGACCATAAAATAAGCACCTACTTTTTTGGCAATGTCGCTCATACGCGCCCAATCAAAACGTAGCGCATAGGCACTGGCGCCGCCGATTAGCAACTTCGGTTTAGCCTCAATGGCAATGCGCTCCATTTCGTCATAATCAATTTCTTCTTGGTCGTTTAAGCCATACGCCACAATATTAAATAGCTTGCCTGACAAGTTAGCAGGTGAACCGTGCGTTAAATGGCCGCCATGGCCCAAGTTCATACCCATCACGGTATCGCCCGGTTTTAAAATACTAAAATAAACTGCTTGGTTGGCTTGCGAGCCTGAATGCGGCTGCACGTTGGCATATTCTGCGCCATATAACGCTTTTAGGCGGTCAATCGCCAATTGTTCAACTTGGTCAACATATTCACAACCACCGTAAAAACGTTTGCCTGGGTAGCCTTCTGCATATTTATTAGTCAGTTGTGAGCCTTGAGCTTCCATCACTGCTGGGCTGGTATAGTTTTCTGATGCTATTAGCTCAATATGCTGGTGTTGGCGTACAACTTCGGCATTAATCATGGCATCAAGTGCTGGGTCGGCTTTATTTAATGTGTTTAAAGTGCTGAACATAGTGGTGTTTTATTTCCAAAAGTATTTGAAGAATTAAGTTGCGCATTTTATCACGCGTGTGCTTTTACTTACAGAGCAACTTAACATTGCATAATAAGCAAAATACATTCAGATTAAAGCCTCACCAAATTGGTTCATTACCACCTTGCTCGTGGTGCATTACAGCCACTTTTTTAAACAACTAAAATTTAATCCATTGTTTTAATTGCTTATTTTAAGTGGCATATAGATTGCTAGTTAAATAATGGATTTATCTCCAAGTGTTATCCCCCTTAGCCCAGCCTAAATCTACCTTAGTGCTGGGATTTTTTTATTTCAATGGCATCTATCAATTTTACTTAAGCTTGTTTACTGCGCGTTATAATCTATTTTTTAATTAGATACTTAAATAATGCGATGAAATGGACTGACACGCAAACTATTGCCGAAGACTTATTCGACAAACATCCCGAAGTTGACCCAAAAACTATTCGTTTTACCGATTTAATGGCTTGGGTTATGGCGCTAGATGGCTTTGACGATTTGCCAGAGCATTGTGGCGAAAAAATACTTGAGGCCATTCAACTAGCTTGGATTGAAGAGTTTGAATAAAAGTTTATAAGATATAAGCAGGGGCTTTAATGTTTACCGCGCTTTTTTTATTATTTATTAAGCACTTTATCTGCGATTTTCCATTGCAGGCTTACCCTTGGATTTACCGCAACAAAGGCACCTACCTGCACTTAGGTGGTATTGCCCACGCTGGCATTCATGCCGTTGGAACGGCCATTGTGCTTGTGCCGTTCATCGGGCTAAACGCCTTATTCTATGCGGCCTGCGACATGGTAGTGCATTATCATATTGATTGGACGAAAATGAATATTAGCAAACGTTATGACTTACAGCCCAATAATAGCGAGCGATTTTGGATATTATTAGGTTTCGACCAACTGCTGCATCACAGTACTTATTTTGCAATTGTTTACTTTGCCTTTAAAGCTTAAATATCTTTTATACTTAATTTATAAAATCTAATTCACAAAAAAATATGCAACCACAACTAGATTTACCTAAAGAAATATTTAAAGCCTACGATATACGTGGCATTGTTGGCAAAACGTTAACGCCAACTATTGTTGAAGCGATTGGTCATGCGCTTGGTAGTGAGGCAAAACAGCGCTTACAAACAGAAATATGTATTGGTTACGATGGCCGATTATCGGGCCCAGAATTAGCGGCCGCTTTATCACGCGGCATTCGTAAAGCAGGTGTAAATGTTGTTAATTTAGGCATGGTGGCTACGCCTATGGTGTATTTTGCGGCATATCATCTAAAAACCAACTGCGGCGTAATGGTTACAGGCAGCCATAACCCGCCCGATTACAATGGTTTGAAAATGGTGTTGGCATCTGAGACTTTATCCAACGAATCGATACAAAGTTTGCGTAATCGCATAGAGCAAAATAATTTTATGTATGGCGATGGCTTAGAGCGCAACTATGCCATTGCAGACGATTACATCAATACTATTAAGGCTGATATTAACCTTGCTCGCCCCATGCAAATAGCGGTGGATTGTGGCAATGGCGTGGCTGGGGCGTTTGCAAAAACACTGTATAACGCTATAGGCTGCGGTGTAGATGAGCTTTTTTGCGAGGTAGATGGGCACTTCCCAAACCATCACCCCGACCCATCTGTGCCCGAAAACTTAATAGATTTAGCCAATGCTTTGCAAACAACACGCGCAGAAATTGGCCTGGCGTTTGATGGCGATGGCGATAGGCTTGGTATTGTCACTAAAGATGGCCATATTATTTACCCTGACCGCCAATTGCTACTGTTTGCTGAAGATGTGCTTAGCCGCAACCCTGCTGCCACAATTATTTATGATGTGAAATCTACGCGTAATTTAAACCCGTGGATTCGCAAATATGGCGGTAATCCTATTATGTGGAAAACAGGCCATTCGTTAGTAAAAGCAAAAATTAAAGAAACCAACGCTGCGCTAGCTGGTGAAATGAGTGGGCATGTGTTTTTTAACGATGTTGATGCCCATGGTAAAAAACGTTGGTATGGTTTTGATGATGGGTTGTATGCAGGTGCCCGCATGCTGGAAATCTTAAGCCAATTTACCAACCCAACTGAAATTTTAAATAACTTACCCGATAGCGTTAGTACGCCAGAACAGCATATTCATATGCAAGAGGGCGAACCCCACGCCTTAATAGCGCAACTACAAGCCTTGCCCAATTTTTTAGCAGAGTTTGCGGGCGCAACTGAGGTCATTACCATTGATGGTTTGCGTGTTGAATATGCAGACGGCTTTGGCCTGATGCGCCCATCTAACACCACCCCAGTAATTGTACTGCGCTTTGAGGCCGATAGCGAAGCTGCATTACAACGTATTCAAGCGCAATTCAGAGAAGTAATTTGGAATGTTGCGCCACACGTAGCGCTACCTTTTTAGCTTAATTTATTTTGTCTCGCAACTCTATTATTTTTAGTGTTATTTGGCTTGGTCTAGCCTTTGGCATCTACACCTTAGTCGATAATATTCAAAACCCAAATAAAGCATGGCGATTGGGAAAAAGCGCTAGCGAAGTGGTGCTTAAACGCGGCTTGGATGGCCATTATCGTGCTGAGGCGCTTATTAACAATCAAAAAGTAAACGTGTTAGTAGATACAGGTGCCACTGGTGTAGCGATTTCGCAAGCAGTGGCCGATAAGTTAGCGCTAAAAAGCTTATCTGCTGTGCGTACCAATACTGCCAATGGCGATAGCGTAGGTTATATGGTGCGATTAGAATCGGTTAAAGTGGGCGGCGTGGAAGCTAACAATGTAGCGGCGATGATTGCCCCTGGTTTAGATGGTGACGTGCTACTAGGTATGAGCTATTTAGGCCGTATGGATGTGCGCTTATTTAAAAACCAAATGACAATTAAACAAGTAGACGAATAAAAAATAGATTAACTAACAACTTAAGCAATTGATTGTAATCAGTTAAATAAAAAAATAAAAAAGTTTGTAAGTAATTTTAAATTTTCCATGACTAATGGTGGCGAGCTAGCAACATCAGGGCTCGCAAATTTGAAATCAAACTTTTAGGAGAATTTAACATGACATTACAATTTAAAAAAGCAACACTTGCAACCAGCCTATTGTTAGCACTCGCTTCTGTTTCAGTTAGTGCATTTGCAGCAGATGCTATGGTGGGAACAGGTGGTTATGCTCGCCAATTACAAAAAATGGAAATGATGAAAATGCTAGATGCTGATGGTAACCACATGGTTTCTGCAGCTGAAGCGGATAGCTATTACAACAGTATTTTTGATGCGCTAAACAAAGATAGTGATGAGTCATTAGATGCAAAAGAATGGGCAGGACCTAGCAAAAATTCTAAGCTAGATTTAACTACAGGTGGTTACAGCCGTGAATTACGCTCAATGAAAATGATGAAAGTAATAGATGGTGATAAAGATCATCTCGTCACACGCGAAGAATTTTTAACACACCACAAAAATGTATTTGGTATGCAAGACAAATCTGGCGATCAACAAATTGATTCACAAGAATGGGTAGCTAAAATTGTTGGTGGCAAATAAAACCTAGTAGCAATTTAATTGTTTACCTGTTTTATAAAAACAAAGGCCAGCAAAAGTTGCTGGCCTTTTTCTGGTTTAGCTTATTAAACTTAGGTAATAACAGTTGGCGTTTCACGCCCAGTGCGTTGTTTTAGCTGTGAAATTTCTAAAGCAATTTTAATCATTTCAGCCAGTGCCAACTGCGCATCTAAATGGTGGTTAGCGACATTAGGCTCAAATGCTTCTAAATAAATACGCAAGGTAGCGCCTTCTGTACCTGTGCCAGATAACCTGAACACAATGCGCGAGCCACATTTAAACAAAATACGCACACCCTGCCCTGTGCTTATAGAGCCATCTATTGGGTCTGTATAGCTAAAGTCATCTGCTGTATTAACGGTATATTGGCCAAACACTTGATTTGGCAACAACTCAAACTGCGCTTTAATGTGTGCCATAACAGCATTTGCGGCATCTGTAGGTATATTTTCGTAATCATGTCGCGAGTACACATTGCGACCGTATTGTGCCCAATGTGCCATTACAATTTTTTCTACACTTAATTTTTGCTCACTTACCAATTGTTTGACCGCGATAATATTTAACCAACACAGCACTGCCCATAGGCCATCTTTTTCGCGCACATGGCTACTACCTGTTCCAAAACTTTCTTCACCGCAAAGTGTTACTTTGCCTGCATCCATTAAGTTGCCAAAAAATTTCCAACCCGTTGGTGTTTCAAAACAAGCGATATCCAACTTGCTTGCAACTCTATCTACCGCACCGCTGGTAGGCATAGACCTTGCCACGCCAGCAAGCCCGTTTTTATAAGCGGGTATTAAAGTGGCATTAGCCGCAATAATTGCTAAACTATCTGATGGCGTAACAAAAAAGCGTCTACCTAAAATCATATTTCTATCACCATCGCCATCAGATGCTGCGCCAAAAGCAGGAGCAGATTGTCCATTTGCATGTTGTGCGTACAAAATATCAACTAGCTCGTGTGCATAAGTTAAATTAGGGTCTGGGTGACCACCACCAAACGTTTCACTTAACTCACAATTCATCAGACTTGTTGCTGGCGCACCTAAAAGGTTGACGAAAATCTCTTTAGCATATGGGCCAGTTACAGCGTGCATAGCATCAAACTTAATGCTAAAACCTGATTTAAATAAATTTTTAATGGCATCGAAATCAAACAACTCCGCCATTAAATTGGCATAGTCGGTCACTGGGTTAATCACTTCTATAATAAAGTCATCAATCTGTGTAATACCTAATTTTTCAATATTTACATCGGCAAAGTCTGCAATTTTATATTGTGTAATTGTTTTACTTTTGGCAAAAATGGCTTCGGTAATTTTCTCTGGCGCGGGGCCTCCGTTTGCCGTGTTGTACTTAATGCCAAAATCGTCGTCTGGGCCAGCTGAATTATGGCTTGCCGATAAAATAATGCCGCCAAAAGTTGAGTATTTGCGAATAACATGCGATGCAGCGGGGGTAGACAAAATAGCGCCCTGCCCCACTAAAACGCGCGCAAAACCGTTTGCTGCCGCCATTTTAATGATAATTTGTGCTGCCTGCGTATTGTAGAAACGACCATCACCACCTAGCGTTAATGTCGCGTTTTGGGGAATATCCAAGGTATTAAAGATGCTTTGAACAAAGTTTTCTAGATAATGTTTGTTTTGAAAAACTTTTACCTTTTTGCGTAAGCCTGAAGTGCCTGGTTTTTGATCTAAAAATGGCTGCGTGTTAATGGTTTGAATTTGCATATTAAAATCCTTAATAGTTAAAGAAATTATAATCTATAAAGACAGGTAGGCCAGCGGTGGCAAGGCAATATATACCATTGATAATGCTGTATTAACCTTAATTTTTTGTGAGCAAAAACTTGCTTAAGTAGCCATACTTAACAAAAAAAAGCACACCCGAAGGTGTGCGAAGGGGGAGGAGCATGCTGTCTGTGGTTAAAATTATTTAATACGACGACGTGAAGATGCGCCAATAATGCCTAATCCAGCCAATAACATGGCGTAGGTTTCTGGCTCTGGCACTGGAGCTGCAACTAATTTAACGTTATCTAACCACAAGGCTGATGTCACGCCATAATCGCCTAAATCTACCACACCAAAAGCCAAATTAACTGATGATGCACTTGCAAATGTTTGGCTAAACACGCTAGCACCTGTAGATAAATCGTAAGGCACAGATGGAATAGTTGCGTTTGCTGCTGGTGATAATATTGATAATGCACCGTTAATTACAACAAATGCATAATCAGCATTAGTGCCTTCATTAGTAAACATATTCCAGTTAAAACTTAATGTGTCACCTGCGTTTACTGTGATTGTTTGTTTTAATAATGAACCTTCATAAGCAAAGTCTGGTGTATCTAAAGCGCCTAAGTCTAAACCTGCAAATGCTTCAAAACCGCCACTTGCAACATCATAGGCGGAGTTAACTTGAGATGCGTTAAATGTACCAGCATCTTCTGGAAAGTCATCTTGAAACTCTAAAGATGCTGTTGTTAAAAATGCACCACCCGATGCGGTAGTTACATCACCTAATGTAGTCCAACCAGCTAAGCTGTTACCAGCAAAGCCGCCGTTTGTTACGGCAGCCATTGCGTTACCAGCCAATAGCAAACCCACTGTTGTGGCGATTAAGCCCGCTCTTAAACCTAATTTTTGCACGTTCATTTGAAAAACCCTTTTCATTTATATAAATAATTATTTAAGACCTATTGATTAAAACAGGTCTATTAAAGACAGCTTAATTAAAGACCTAAATCACGTGCTGGAACCACTTGCTTAGCCGTTAAGCCTTTTAATGTAGCCAATGGACGGAAAGTTGCTGGGCCTGCTGCACCGTCTGCATCAATTTGCAGACTTACACCACCAGAAACATCCACCAAACGTACATAACCATCTGCCACCGCTTGCGTGCCGCTGTAGCCAACGCTGCTTAACAATGCGTTTAATTTGATGGTGTCAGCATACGGTGTGAAATCAGTAATGGTGTCGCCAGCGTCACGCGTGTTGGTGTATACAAACATATCGGCACCTGCACCGCCTGTTAATACATCAGCTAAGGCACCACCTGTAATTGTGTCATCGCCAACTGTGCCAACAATCGTATCGCGACCTGCAGTACCGTTTTTAGCAGTACCTGCAACCGCAACACCCGCTGCCACATCAATTAAACGACCATGTAAGTCAAAGGCGTTTTCTTTACCATATAAATTAGCAGTGATTTCGTCGCCATCCGCTGCATCTATACGGCCTAAACCGCCATTCGCTTTTGGGGCTTGAATATAGTTTGCCAAGGCTTCTTGGTAAGTAACTGTAAATGCGTTATTTTCAAAAAGCACGTTGTTTGCCACAAACGGATACGCATCGCCACCTGCTGCTGTGAAGTCAATGGTTGTAAATGAGAAAGTGCGTGTTGTATTTACAACTGCGCCACCATCAATTAACACCGTACCGTCATCTAAAACCACACGTAAGATGCGGTTACCTGTGCCCGTTGTAGTGCGTGCAGTGTTATTGCTTTTGTAAGTGATTTTCATGCCTGAAACTTGCGCATAACGACCATTTACCGCGCCTGACGGGCTGGTTGCACCGTAAGCATGCTCTAAAATATCTTTAAGTTGCGTTGCGTTCATGCTTAACGCTACTTTTACTAAGTTAGTAAATGGTAATACATTGAATGTATCGCCAACAGATACGTTGCCTGGGCCTGCAATGTTGGTACGAATACCACCACCGTTTTGAATTGCCACGTCAGTGCCACCTGCAAAACGCATGGCATCAGCCACTAAATTGCCCAAGCCTGTTTCAGCATTACGCACGCCTGCAACGTAATTGCCTGCTGTGCCTGCAACATGAGTTGGGCCATTTAAAGCCACTGCAGTTGTGCCGATAATTTGTGCATTTAATGCGGCAATATAGTTACTCACTGGCGCTACTACTTGCGCATTGATGGCTGCATTGCCTATCACACGGTCTGCATCGGCTGCCACAAATTCATTAGCTGGAGTAGATGGATTATCAGCCACGCCTGGGTAGCCTGATACACGTAGCATGCGCGTTGTATCAATGCTAGTCATTGCGCCAGTAGTGTCATCAATGGTTAAATTCACTTCACCCACATAACGGTTACCAAAGTGGCCAGTTAACACGGCAACTTGTTTGGCGTCTGCACTGGTTGCGTACACTGGGTGTGTGTTGTAAGTTGCTGCAACGCCGCCGTTAATCACTGCATCATCTGGATCTTTCATTAACTCATGACCACCGCCTGAAACCACTAAATCTACACCTGTTAAGTTTGGAATCATTAAGTTGATTTCATTGCTTGAATTTTGCAAATGGCTCATTACAATCACTGTGTTAACGCCTTGATTGATACGTAGCTCATTAATTTGCGCTTGAATTAACGGCAATATGGCCATTATATTTTGCGCTTCTGTGTTATTTGCATCGTAATTCAACATTGAATTTGGCGCAGGCGAAGAAATGCTAGGTAATAGTGGCGTTGTTGCACCCACAATACCAATTTTTTTGCCACCCGTTGTTGTAACCACTTTATATGGTGCTACTTTGCCACTGGCAGCTAAAGCAGCAAACGCTGGTGTTGCATTAAAATTTAAGTTTGATGATAAATAAGTAGTATTTGAAATCTCAGCAAAACGTGCAGCTACGCCAGAGCCGTTATCAAATTCGTGGTTACCAAATGTCGTTGCATCAAAACCAATTTGACGCATGGCGATTGTGTCGTAAAAATCTTGGCCGCCATCTGGATGCGCGGTGGCTAAATTAACCAAGCTTGCTGTAAAGCGTGGGCCTGGCAAAAATGCATCGCCTGCGTTTAATTTAATCACTGTTTTGCCAGCAGCCGTTGCAGCCGTTTGGGCATTAGCAATCACAGTTGCTAAGCGATCAATACCGCCATAAAAAGAAATGAGTTGTGCGGTGTTATCGCGCAAATTACCTTGAGCCGATAATAGCCAACTTTCTTGATCGCCCACATGCAACACAGTAACTTGTTCGGCCAATACTGGTGCAGATACAAACATGGCTGCCACCAATAGTGATAAATGTTTCATTTTTAACATCATTTTTTCCTATGTGTAAATTATTAAAAAGTATAAATTTGTTTACGTTAAGTGTAAGTAGTGCTGTCTGCGCGCACGCTATTGCTACCGCTATCCTTTTTCTTATTTAGCACTTTAGCGATAATATATTGCGCACTTACTAATTTTTATGGCCTATACGGACTAGGCTTTTATGCCCAAATATGACAATTAGAATGGTTGATATAATTTGTTGAGCAAACAAAAAAGCCCCCGCTTTTGGCAAGGGCTTTTAACTACTGCTTAATTTAATTGGTAATTAAATTAAGCAGCTTTACGACGACGCGCAACAAAACCAACTAAACCTAAACCAGCTAATAACATGCCATAAGTTTCTGGCTCTGGTACTGCCGCAACGGCAGCGCCTGAAACTGTTGCCATATCAAAACGCCATGTGCCGCTAGTTGAGCCACCATAAGTGCTGCTAGAGCTTGTAGCTTGGTACACAGCAAGAGTGGGTGCAAAAGTAGCAACTACGCGAAATGCAAAGTTTGCATTATTGTCAGCGCCCGTAATCGATGACAAATCAACTGCGCGGTTAAACCAGCCATCGCCTACGTTACCTTCAAATAATGCTAAATCGATGAAGTTTGTACCATCAATTGAATATTGAAATTGCTCGTAGCGTGAACTTGTATTGCTGTGACGCAAATCGTAGCTCACCTTAATGTCTTCAAAGCCAACTGTACTTACGCTGTACTGAACGCCTCTTAATTTATCTTGAGCACCTTGAGCAGCATAAGTAGTTGTTTGATAACCGCTATTATTTGCCGCTAAAGACACATCGCTAGAACCAACACCGCTATTGAAACTAGGGCTCGTTACTCCATTTAAAAGACTGATTAAACCACTGCCAATATTGGGTGCAACTGTGCCTGTTGCAACGCTAGTGTCTGCTGGTACAGAGTTAAAGTTCCATTGTGTAATGGTGTCTGCATTTGCAGAACCAGCTGCTAACATTAAAGCTGCTAATACTAATTTATTCATCATTATTTCCTAAAAAGTTAAAAATAAAATTACATCGTTATTGAATTACTGCCAGCCAAACAAAATCTCTTGCTGTATCTAAAGCATTAATATTTAGATTTTTTAATAGAGCAATTGGACGGTAAACAGCAGCACCACTGCCATCAATATCAATCTGTACGCTAACGCCACCTGTTACATTCACTAGTCTTGCGTAACCATCTGCAAAGGGGTTGCTGCCAGCGTAACCAACACTTACCAACAATAAACCTAAGTCAATACGATCTGCAGTTGGCGTAAAGTCATTCACGGTATCCATCGCATCACGCATGTTTTGATACATCAGCGTGTCGCTACCAGCACCTGTAGTAATCGCATCTGCACCTTCGCCAGCGTTAATTACATCGTCACCTGCTGTACCTGTAATGGTGTCGCGACCTTTAGTGCCATTGATTGCTTTTTGTAGGTTTAAACCAACCACCACTGGATCATGATCAGACGCTTTATACGGTGCGCTGGTGTACAAATCTTGTGGTTTAAACTCTGTGTTGTAATCAATTACAAATGGTTCATCCGCATTGATATGCCATTCGTTAGCACCCGTGATTTGCGCTGCCATACTGCTATTGGCTAAAGCATGATCTAAGTAACCAGATTCGCCATCAAACACGTACGAATAACCTTCATCGCCATTAAAACGCTCAATTTGGTCACTTAAGCCGTTGTCTGCTAAAAGTGCAATTGGGTCTTCTTTGCCGTAAGCATTTAAATCACCAATCACTAGCACATCGCTATCATTTGCAGCGGCAATCACTTGTGGAATAAAGTCAGCACTTAAGCGCGTTGCCTGTTCTTGACGCTGCGCGTTGTAGCAACCTTGACCATCGTTTTGATCAGCATCTACACCACTGGCACCACTACAGCTTTTTGATTTAAAGTGATTCACAATTACTGAAAACTTCTCACCGTTTGGCACTGCAAAAGTTTGCGCTAAAGTCGGGCGATTGTTAATGCTATTGGTATCAGACAATGCTGCATTTACTAGCGATACACGTGCTGCTTTGTAAATCATCGCTACTTTGATGGCATCTGTGCCAGTGCCAGCAACTGGGTCACTTACTCTGGTGTAAGTATTAGCGCCCATTTTAGCGTTTAGACCATCAACCAAGTTTTGTGCAGCAATTGCACCGTTATTTTGAATCTCCATTAAGCCAACCACATCGGCGTTAATAGCTGCAATGGCGTTAATAATTTTGTCGCGTTGGCGGGTAAACTCAAGCGCGTTATTAGCACCACGGCAATTGCTGGCAGCCACACTTGCGCCTAGCGAGCAGCCTTGGCCAGTTTGGCCTGCTGTATTTGTGCCATCAACAAATGTCGTAAAGTAATTCAACACGTTAAAGCTAGCCACTTTTACGTTGCCACCCACCGCGTTTGGTGCAGTAGTACGTGGATTTTCGCGACTAAATACAGGGGTAACAGTTGGGTGAATTTTATAATCACGTGGGCCAGTAGCGCTCGCCGTAATTAAACCGTGGTCAATCACACCAGTAACAGTTTGTGCAACGTCACCTGCTCTTAATGTATTGTCTTCGCCAATAAATGGGATTGGAATAGGGTTTTGTGCGCTGCTGCCATCATCCAAAGTAATACGATTACGTAGGTTTTTGTCGTTTAGTTGCACATATTCTGCTGTGCCAGGGCGCGAGATATTGCTTGGCTTTTTCAAACGGCCTTCGGCAGATATACTCACTTGACCGTAACGGCCTTGAAAGTAGTTTTGTGACACTGTCATTGGTGTTGTGATGCGCACCAGCATGCCTTCATAAGCTTCTAGATCGCCTTCCGTAACCTCTGGCAAGGCAATATCTACGGGCACTACAGGGTTATTGCTACTTAACACTTGAATATTGCTTGCACCACTTAATTGAGTCACTGTGTTAAATTCGGTTACGTTAGCATTTAAACGGATTTTGTCACCCACATTTACACTGGTTAGCGCAGCGCTACCAAATACAAAAATACCGTCTGAAGTCAATGCGTTGTTATCACCTGTTTCATCTTGCAGATAAAAGCCACTTAAACCTGTGAATTTAGCAGTGACAATACCCTCGGTTACTACACTAGTACCAACAACTGGGCTAGCTGATGCAATACCTAATGCACCACCTTGAATAGTATAAATACGTGTAACTGCCGCCGCCGCTTGCACACTCACGTTGACAGTACAACTAGCGTTTTGCGCATCATTATTGGTAAAGCGTACGGTGACTGCATAATTACCTGCAGACACATTATTGGCTACTGTTAAACCAGCACTAGCTGGCTGACCAACACCAGACGCAACTGTTAAAGCACCTAAATCAATGCCTGCAACAGCTGCACTGGTTTGCGTAACACCGTTCACAATGCCATCAGCATCTGTTGCGGTTAATGTGCTTGTACCGCTGGCACCAACATTTATGGTTAAGGCTGGGCAACTTGTGACAATCGGCTGATTAGCTGGCGTACCACCACCACAAATGTTGAAAGGTGAAGCAGAGTTACGCGGTGCTGGAGCAACTGCCGCTAAATCGCTACTGTTGTTATTGGTGTCTACACAACCATTAATCGCTCTAATAGCGGCAGTGTTAAGACTTAATGCGGCCGCTGGCGCAGCCTCAAAGAAGTTGGCATTACCAAAACCTACCAAGTCGATAATTTTTGCAAGGTCAGTCGCAGAGCAAGGCGTTAAGCCACCATTACAGCCCAGGCCAGCCGTTGTGTTAACTAACACCACTTTGCCATTAGTACCAGACATATTCACTGTGCCAGTAGCATCAGCCGTTGGCAGTAAATTACCAGCTGCGCCACCACTGGCTTGCTGTATTAAGAAATATTGCCCAGCTTGCAAAGTCACGTTTGGTAGCGCTACCACGCCATTGCCAAAATTACCTGTACCAGTTGCACTGGCATATTGCACTGAATAACCATTCAAACTAATAGCGGCACTACCAGCGTTAAACAGTTCAACATAATCGTTACGAAGCGGTGCGCCAACATTGCCGCCGCTGCCATATACCTGGCTAATTACCAGCCCGTTATCTGATGCAACTGCCGCACCAGAAACAGCAAATGTAGCGGCTAATATTGCCGCGCTACTACAGGCTAATCGAAATAAATTTTTTACTGTGTATTTTTTCACAACGTCCGCTTCTCTTAATATGATTAAAATAACCAAAGCTGTTTAAGCTTTTACTGAAAGCTACTTTAGCAATTTAAAAGCGGTGAAAAATTAAGATTAGACGATGCGGTATAGTCCGATTAGACTAGACCTAGATTACATTAATGCTAAAACTAAAACCTAACCATTAACGAAATTAGGCTAAATGAAAAACAGATGAATGCATCTAAATTGAAAATCGTTTATTTAAATCCTGCAAATTAAATTCATCCAATATAGCCAGCATTCGCTCATTTGCATTTTTGCGTGGCTGGCCCGTATATTTGGCAATAATCAGCTCGTTTTTCATCGAGTGCTCCCAGCCCACTAACTCAGTTACAGTAACGGTATAGCCCGCAGCCTCTAACTGCAAACAGCGCAATACATTGGTAATTTGGCTACCAAATTCGCGGGTATGAATCGGGTGACGCCAAATTTCAGAAAGCGGCGTTTTACCAAAACTTACATTTTTATGTTTGCGCAGCACTTCAGCCACCTCGGCTTGGCAGCATGGCACTAGCACCATGTATTTGGCCTGTTTTTTTAAGCCAAATTGAATAGCATCATCGGTTGCTGTGTTGCAAGCATGCAGCGCAGTCACAATATCGACGGTGCTTGGCAGCTTATTTGAAGCAATGGATTCTTCAACCGTTAAATGCTGAAAAGTCATGCGGTTAAAACCACAATCGGCGGCCAAAATAGTAGATTTTTCAACCAACTCAGCACGCGTTTCTATACCAATTACTTGGCCAGCTGCATGTTGTTTTAATAATAAATCATACAAAATAAAACCCAAGTACGATTTACCAGCGCCATGATCAACCAAGGTTGGGTTTGCATTAACGGCCAACACTTCATTAAAAATCGGCTCAATAAAATTAACCAAGTGGTAAACCTGCTTAAGCTTACGGCGACTATCTTGGTTAAGTTTGCCATCTACCGTGAGTATGTGAAGCGCCTTTAGCAGCGCAACTGATTGATTAGGCTTGAGGATCGACTTTAATTGTTCATCATTTTGCATAACGCTATTTTAAAGCAAAAGTTTTTTGCTTTAAATATTTATTATCGCGCTTGTAGACAAAGTATTAATGACTGCGTTTTGATAGACAAGGGGCAGACATTTTCCCGATTTTTAACTGAATAAATAAAGGAAATACACATGAAAAACGCATTAATAATTAGTACTACCGTTTTAGGCTTACTATTATCGGCAAGTGCAATGGCTGATAGTGCTAATAAAATTGGTTTAGACGAACGCGGCGACCGCATTGAACAACGCTTAGACAATAAAGGTGACCGCATTGAAGACCGTTTGGATAACAAAGGTGACCGCATTGAGGATCGCTTAGACAATAAAGCTGATAAAGCGCGTGACAATGGCCATGAAGCACGTGCCAATCAATTAGAGAATAAGGGTGACCGTATTGATCAGCGCCTTGACCGCAAAGGTGACCGCATTGATAACCAGCTAGATAGAAAAGGTGAGCGCATTAATAACCGTTTGGATAATCGCGCATCAAAACGTAGTGCACGTCGTAATTAGTATTACTACGTCATAATAAGATTTTAAGTATTTAAGGCAAGGCTGAAATATTATTACAAGCATGCAAACTTTTCTTGCTGATATTGAAGGCCGTGCCTTTTCTATGGCGCAATTTGCCACAAAAAACAGAGAAGATGCGCTAGATATTGTGCAAGATACTATGTTGAAGCTGGTGCAAAACTACAGTGCGCATATGCAAACTGAATGGCGGCCGCTATTTTATAGTATTTTGCAAACGCGGATTCTAGATTGGCATCGGCGGCAAAGCGTGCGAAACCGCTTTCGAAGCATGCTACATTGGGACGATGATGATACAGAAGATGCTCTCGAACAATATGCTGCTGCCCCAGAAGCCGCTCCAGACGTTCAGTTACAAGGCATGCAATTCATGACTAAGCTAAATGCTGAGTTAAGTGCACTACCAATACGTCAACAACAAGTTTTTTTACTGCGGGTGTGGGAAGGCATGGATATTGCCGAAACGGCAGTCATTATGCAGTGCTCGCAAAGCAGCGTTAAAACGCACTATTCACGTGCTTTAGAAAAACTAAAGTTGCACCTAGAAGGACATCAATGATGAATCAGCAAACGAATGAGCAGTTTGAACAAAAAGTGAAATCTAGCCTAAATAGCACCGTAGATAATTTAGATGCTGATACACGTAAGCGCCTAGCGGATATGCGCAGGCAAGCACTTAACGCGAAAGCGCATAACACTAAATGGCTAAGTGTTAACTATTGGCTGCCTGCTGGCGCACTCACCATGTGCTCTTTATTTGCACTATTTTTGCTATTTAACCCACAACACAAAGATGTGCTGCCTGTGCAACATGAACAAATTGCGGTGTTTGAATTGCTTAACAATGCTGATGAGTTGGATGTAATGACTGACCTCGATTTTTATGCTTGGATGGATGAGGGTCTAGACGAAAATCTAGACGAAATACCTACAAAGGATATCGAAATTGCCAGTTAAATTTTTGCCAGCCAAACTATTACCAGCTAATTTATTAATTGGTCTAATTTTGTTTATTAGCGTGCCATTTAGCCACGCCCAAGATAGTGAATTGCCACTAGATTTAATTGAGCTACTGGGCGAGCTAGACGATGACGAAGCGCTAGATGCTGCATTATTAGAAATTGAAATTAAAAAAAATAGCAAAGTTAATCAGCCTAATGAGGTGAAAAATGAGAAGTAGAGAAATGAAACCGTTAGCAATTTTGAATACCCGCGCCTACCTATTTGCGCTCAATATATGCTTTAGTTTACTGGTTGTAGCAACTTTGTTGCCAAACAAAGCCAGCGCCGAAGGCATAGCATGGGAAAGCCTAAGCCAGCAGCAACAGCAAACTTTAGCCAGCGTAAAAGAGCGCTGGAATGACTTACCACCACAGCGGCAAGAACGTTTAAGCAAAGGTGCAGATAAGTGGGCGGCGATGAACCCTGAACAACGCGAACAAGTAAAAGAAAAACTGAATCGCTTTAAAAATTTATCGCCAGAAGAGAAAGCACTGGTAAAAGAACGCATGCAAACGTTTAGACAGCTGCCCCCAGAAAAACGCAAAGCCCTGCGCGAACGCTGGAAAAATATGGATCCTGAGAAAAAAGCCAAATTTCGTGAACGCGTTAAAAATATGAGCCCCGAACAGCGCCAACAAATGCGTGAAAAAATCTTAGAAAAAAGAAAAAATCGCTAATCAAATAGCTCAAAGAATCAACAACATAAATCAGACAACAAACTATATGGTGTTAAAATGGTGACTTAGCGCACAGTTTAATGCCTAGAAAATTAAAAAAGTCTAAGCAAAACAAGGCGCGAAAT
>JANMNC010000159.1:0-6287 GCA_031373695.1 Methylotenera sp.
CACTATGCAACTTTTTGAACGCTTTAACCCACATTTAACAGGCAGCGTGTGCGATGGCAGCGCAGGTAAATTCTCGCAAACCAATATTCACCTATTTGCCGATAGCGCAAAAGATGTAGAAATGTTTTTGTTAAACCAACGAATACCGTTTGAAAGCAGCGAGAAAAGCTACCGCGTTTCTGACAAACCTAGCAAAGATAAAAAAGATAAAGTACGCAAAACCGTACCTGTATTTACGCTAGAAACCGAACTTGGATTGCAAAAACTAAGCGTTTTTGATGTGGATGATATGCGGGTTGCAACAAAAAAACCCAGTGACGGTAGCAACGCAGAAAGACTTGATACTGCTGGTTTAAAAGGTTTAATTGCCTAATTTGAAAAGTTTACAATTCAAATAAAACTAGCCTTTAAGCCATTTGGCCACATCCATCGCAAAATAAGTCAAAATACCATCTGCGCCTGCGCGTTTAAAAGCCAATAAACTCTCTATCACACAATCTTTTTCGTTAAGCCAGCCATTTTGAGCAGCCGCTTTTAGCATGGCGTATTCGCCACTCACTTGATAAGCAAAGGTTGGTACGCCAAATTCATCTTTTACGCGGCGCACAATATCTAAGTATGGCATACCAGGTTTTACCATGACCATATCGGCACCCTCAGAAATATCCAATGCAACTTCAGTCATGGCTTCATCTGAGTTTGCAGGATCCATTTGGTAGGTGTATTTATTGCCAGTGCCTAAGTTGCCAGCAGAACCCACAGCATCTCTAAAAGGCCCATAAAACGCAGAGGCGTATTTGGCAGAATAAGCCAAAATTTTGGTATGAATATTACCTGAGCTTTCTAATGCCTCTCGAATTTGGCCAACTCTTCCGTCCATCATATCTGAAGGTGCAACAATATCTGCACCCGCATTGGCGTGTGAAACAGCTTGTTTTACCAGTACCTCTATCGTGTCATCATTGAGCACATAACCTGCGGCATCAATTAAACCATCTTGGCCGTGCGTGGTGTAAGGGTCTAATGCTATGTCGGTAATAATGCCAAGCTGCGGGTAGGCGCTTTTTAAAGCTGTAACAGCGCGTTGCACTAATCCATTTGCATTAAATGCTTCGGCAGCATCTAGGCTTTTAAGCTGCGCATCAACCACGGGAAAAATTGCCAATGCAGGTATGCCAAGCTGCACACATTCGCCTGCTGTTTTTAGCAACACATCAATACTTTGGCGCTTTACGCCTGGCATTGAAGCCACTTCTTCTGTTCGATTAGCCCCATCTAAAACAAATACTGGATAAATCAAATCATTGGTAGTCAACACGTTTTCACGCATTAAACGGCGTGAGAATTCATCTTTGCGCATGCGGCGTGGGCGGGCATATGGGTAGCTCATTTTATTATCCTTTAAAAACTATTTAGCCACAGAGAGCACAGAGAAAACCAACTTTATAATTAAAGGCACAGCGCTATTCTCTGTGTGCTCTGTGGCTAAAAAATCAAGCAAATACTTTAGCAAGCTCAGCACCTGGGTCAGCTTGTCGCATAAACGCTTCACCTACCAAAAACGTATGCACATTGTTGTCTGTCATTAATTTCACATCGTCCGCTGTAAAAATACCGCTTTCGGTCACAATAATGCGGTCGTTAGGCAGCCTATCGAGCAAGCCTAGTGTGGTTTGCAGGGTTACATCAAAAGTGCGTAAGTTACGGTTATTAATACCAATTAGCGGCGTTTCAAGTTGTAAGGCAAGCTCTAGCTCATCACCATCGTGCACTTCTACTAGCACTGCCATACCTAAATCATGGGCAATTTTTTCTAACTCGCGCATTTTGCTTAACTCTAAGGCGGCCACAATCAGTAAAATGCAATCGGCACCCATGGCGCGCGCTTCATAAACTTGGTAAGCATCAATCATAAAATCTTTACGCAGCACGGGCAGGCTGCATGCCGCACGTGCCTGTTTTAAATATTCGGCCGAGCCTTGAAAATACTCAACATCGGTTAAAACAGACAAACACGCTGCGCCTCCAGATTCGTAACTTTTGGCAATTTCTGCTGGATTAAAATCTGCCCGAATAACACCTTTTGATGGGCTGGCTTTTTTAATTTCAGCAATCACCGCCGCATTACCTGCAGCAATTTTGGCTCGAATACTGCCAACAAAATCGCGCGGTTTTGATTGTGCTTTTATAGCAGCCTGCAACTCAGCCATTGGCGTAGCTTGCAGAGCACTATCAATTTCTCGGCGTTTAGTTTCTAAAATTTTATTTAAAATATCGCTCATAATTTTATCTAGGTTTTAAGTCTACTCGTAAATTTTTCCGTTATGCTTTAACCAGCCTGCAAAGTGTTTGCCTTGTGGGTCGTGGTGCGTCCAATGCACAATGCCGCCTTTTGGGTTGTACTCGTATTCGCCTCTAAATTGAATAGTGTCACCAATTTTAATGTCGCTGATGCGTGGCGCTAAATCTATATTGTGGGCAAATAATAAGGTTTGGCCAGTGGCTATTTTGACTAAAAATTTTTGGTGCTGCGAGCCACGCTTGTCATCCGCCAAAATTTTTGCCACCACGCCAATATCTTCAACTTGAGCATTACTCATTTTAGCGGCATACAATGCTGCGGCAGTTCTAAGATTAGGCTGATTGGCGGTTTGCGATGATTGGTTTAGTGACTGGCTTAATGATTCTCCTAAAGATTCGCTTGATGATTGACTTAGCGGCTGTAAATTAATGGTTTGCGTTTGCGATTTAACTTCAATCGCAGATTGCTTGCCTGTTGTATCTATTGGGGGCTCTGCTTGAAAGCAAGCGCTTACCAACAAGGCAAATATTAAAGAAAGTAGGTGTTTCATTTAACCGCTTTTAGCGCTTCTAATTTTGCAAGCGCTAGGCCATTATCAATCACTTTAGCAGCAAGCTCGCAACCCTCTTGTATATTGGCTGCTAGGCCTGCCACATAAATTGCTGCACCTGCGTTCATTAATACAATATCGCGTGCGGCGCTAGGTTTGTTTGGGCTGATTTTAGCCTGAAGCACGTCCAAAATCATGTCTTTAGATGCTTGCGCATTTTCTACGCGTATACTTTTTAAATCGTGCACACTTAGCCCAAATTGCGCAGGGTTGAGTGTATATTCTGTGATTTTTCCGTCTTTTAATTCCGCCACAAACGTATCACCCGTAAACGAAATTTCGTCCATGCCATCTGCGCCATGCACCACCATAACGTGCTCTGCGCCTAAATTTTGTAATACTTGTGCCAGCTTTAACGTTAAACCTTTATTAAAAACGCCCATTACTTGACGTTTAGCACCCGCAGGGTTGGTTAGCGGCCCTAGCAAATTAAATAGTGTGCGCACACCTAGCTCGCGACGCACAGGTGCAGCGTGCTTCATGGCGCTGTGGTGATTTGGCGCAAACATAAAGCCAATACCAATGGATTCTACACAAGCAGCCACTTGATCTGGACTTAAATTAACGTTTACACCAAGCGCCTCCAGCACATCGGCACTGCCGCAGGTAGAAGACACTGAGCGCCCACCATGCTTAGCCACTTTTGCGCCCGCTGCAGCTGCCACAAAGGCCGAAACAGTTGATACATTAAAAGTTTGAATGCCATCGCCACCTGTACCGCAAGTATCAATTAAATGAGCGCTGTTAATAATATCTACTTTGGTAGAAAGCGCGCGCATCACAGTTGCGGCGGCGCTAATTTCATCTACACTTTCACCTTTAACACGCAAGGCAACGAGTAAACCTGCAATTTGCGCAGGCGTAAGCTCGCCACCCATTACTTGCTGCATAATGGCCAGCATATCGGCATGGTTTAAATCTTTGCCCGCTAAAACGTGCTCTAACGCTTGTTTAAAAACCATTTAATAGGCCTTTAAAAAATTATCCAGCAGCGCGTGGCCATGCTCGGTAAGTACCGATTCTGGGTGAAATTGCACGCCTTCAATAGCCAAGGTTTTATGCTTTACGCCCATAATTTCCCCATCATCTGTCCAAGCCGTAATTTCCAAGCAATCGGGAATCGTTTCGCGCTCTATAACCAATGAATGGTAGCGCGTGGCGGTGTAGGGGTTTGGTAAATCTTTAAAAACACCCGTATTTGTATGGTGAATAAGCGAAGTTTTACCGTGCATGAGCTGTTTAGCGTGAATAATTTTGCCACCGAACGCTTGGCCGATACTTTGATGCCCTAAGCACACACCTAATAGCGGAATTTTGCCCGCAAACTCGTTAATCAGCGGCACGCTAATGCCTGCCTCGTTTGGTGTGCATGGGCCTGGCGAGATAACAATATGCCGTGGATTGAGACTTTTGACTTTAGCTAAATCAATTTCATCATTACGGTAAACGACAACCTCTTGCCCCAATTCGCCTAAATACTGCACTAGGTTGTAGGTAAAAGAATCGTAATTATCTATCATTAATAACATACTAAGCTCTTGAGTTTTTATTTAATAATTAAGGTGTTAGTGCCAAGTTAGGCCAAACATTTAAGTTTTTTGTACTAGCTTTTGGTAATCGTTGCAACTTGTAGTAGCTTTTGAAAATCGTTATAGCCTAGCTGTTAGAAATCATTACAACGAAATCATTACAACTAAGCGGCTTGCTAAAATAGTAGCCTTGAAAGTAATCGCAGCCTTGTTTTTTTAATGCGTCAAATTGCTCTATTTTCTCAATTCCTTCGGCCACTATACTACACTCAATGGCTTTGCCAACCGCCAATATCATTTGTACAATAACAGCGTCGTTGGCATTTGTTAATACGTTTTGCACAAATGATTGGTCTATTTTAATTTGCGTAACTGGTAGCTTTTTAAGATAAGTTAAAGACGATTGGCCGATACCAAAATCATCTATGGCAACCTTTACGCCAATGGCTTTAAGCCTATTAATGTTGCGAACCACACTTTCAACATTATCAATCATAGCGGTTTCAGTTAGCTCCAGCATTAATAACTTAGCGTCAATGCCCGTCTCTTCAATTAGGTCGGTAATCTCTTCTACAAAATTAACGTATAAAAACTGCTTGGCACTAATGTTAATTGATAGCTTAATTTTACTTAAAGCAGGCAGGCTTTGCCACTGCTTAATTTGCAGGCAAGCTTGCTGTAAAACCCAATATCCAATTTTAATAATCTGATTATTTTTCTCTACAATAGGGATAAATTCTAATGGTGAAATATTACCTAAAACCGTATGCGACCAGCGTAATAGCACCTCTGCGCCCACAATTTTTTTATCTGCGTTTACAATACATTGATAATGCAAATAAAACTCGTTGTTGGCTAATGCTAAACTGAGTGAAGTTTCTAAGGCGCGTTTTTTTTCTTGTATTAATTCAGATTGCGCATCATAAAATCGATAAGCATTACGCCCGGCCGCTTTTGCTTGATACATGGCATGGTCGGCCTGCCGTAAACTTTGTTCAAAGCTTTTCGAATCATCATTGCACAAAGTGATGCCTAGGCTAGCAGTAGTCTTAAATTCAAACAACTCAAACTGGTAAGTTTGATTAAGCGCACTGAGTAATTTTTGCGCAACATCGCCAGCTTGATTGTGTGCCGTAATGAGATTGCTATCTAAGTTTTCAATAATAATGGTAAATTCATCGCCACTTAATCTAGCAACTGTGTCGCCTTCTCTAATAGTGGCCTTAATTCTACTGGCCACTTCAATGAGTACTTTATCGCCAGCATCATGGCCTTTGCTGTCGTTTAGTAATTTAAAATGATCTAAATCAATAAATATAAGTGCAGCATAAGTATTAGCTCGCTTGCAGTTAATTAAAGTGCGCTGAAATCGATCTATCAACAAGCGTCGGTTAGGCAAGCCTGTCAACATATCGGTGTAGGCTAGGCTTTCGATTTCTTGCTGGGCTTTTTTTTGTTGAGATATATCGCGCAAAAAACCTGTCACTATCGATAACCCATCGTCATGTAGTGAGGTAAGTGTGAGCTCAACCGGAAACTCACTGCCATCTGAACGCATGCCTGTAAGTTCTACCCGCTTATCAAACAAATGTTTTTTGCCTGTTAATACAAATTGTTGATGTTTTTCGGTATGCGCTTTGCGCATTGATGGCGGCACGATCACCTCTGATAATAAGCGGCCCATTACTTGTTCTTTTTTATAGCCAAAAATACGTTCTGCCGCTGGATTAAATTCAATTAAAGCGCCTTTATTATCAATTGTCATAATGCCATCTAAAGCACCATCTATTACCGCACGCAGTTTTTTCTCGTTGCTGCGTAACGCGTTTACAGCTAAGCGCCGCTC
>JANMNC010000165.1:0-15157 GCA_031373695.1 Methylotenera sp.
GCGGCTTGCGTGGCTTTTACTTTGGCTAACTTTTGCGCATACATTTCTTTGCCCATGTTGCCGCCAGCGCCAATTTTGGCCAAAGTGATTTTGTTTGCGGCAACGCGCTCAGCAGATGGTGGATGACTGGCAAATAGGCCGCTAATAAAATCACTTTTGCGGTCTGCACTTAAACGCACAAAAGTTTCTTGCAAGGTGACTGCGGCAGCGGGGTCGTAGCCTGCTTTTTTCATATACAACATACCGTAGTAATCTGATTCTGATTCGGCATCGCGACCATATTTACTCGATGTTAATTGCGCACCAAGTTGTGATGCACCTACAATTAAATTACCGTAATTAGTATTTTGCGCCCCAATGCCTACGGCTATCATCGCACCTTGCAACAGAATGCCGCGTTCCATGCCTTTGGCACCGTGGCGTGCAGCCGCATGCACAATTTCATGACCCATCACCGCAGCCAATTCTGCTTCGCTATTTAACTCATAAAGTAAACCACGATTAAATGCGATTTTGCCGCCTGGCATAGCCCATGCGTTTGGCACAGAGTCGTTAAGCACTACAAATTCATACGGCAATTCTGGTCTATCAGAAACCGCGCCCAAACGCTTGCCAATATCTTGCACATAAGCAGTTAATTCGGGGTCGATAATGTAATCGCCACCTTGTGATTGGCGGGCAGGAGAATAGTTTTCTTTGCCAATGGCAATTTCTTTATCTTGGCTGACAAACTGAAATTCTTTTTTCTTGGTAACAGGATTAGTGCCACAGGCCGCAACACTTAAACCAATGAGAAAAGCGATCAGTAACGAAGAATATTGCTTGGCCATGCTGTGCTCCCGAATAATAGATTCAATTATTAACGTTTATCTATTTGAATCCACATACAAATTAACTAAAGCAACTGTAAATAATGATTGTTTAGCGCAGTTGGTTTATTTCTTTTTACCGCAAGGTTGCACCGCGCAAATACCGTAAATCATCAATGAGTGTTCTTGCATTATAAATCCGCGCGATTCAGCCGCCTCTTGCTGGCGTTTTTCAATTTCTTCATCGTAAAACTCTTCTACGCGGCCACATTTAACGCACACAATGTGGTCGTGATGCGTGCCTTCGTTAATTTCAAACACAGCTTTGCCGCTCTCAAAGTGATGGCGCGATAGCAAACCAGCTTCTTCAAATTGCGTTAAAACGCGGTAAACAGTTGCCAAACCAACATCTTCACCCGTAGTAATTAGAATTTTATAGACATCCTCTGCCGACAAATGGCGCTCTTTACTATTTTCAAATAGTTCTAGAATTTTTAATCGTGGCAACGTTGCTTTTAGGCCAGCGTTTTTTAAATCTTTTTGATCATGCATAGTAATCGCTCATTAATTAAAGTTAGCAGGTAAAATTTGTGGTTTTAGGCTTGCGGCCATCGTGGTATATTAACGCCAATTTAGTAATAAGTCTTTACTCATGCACATACTTAAGGTTAGATTTTTAATATTGTTATTGCTAGTTTGTGGCGCAGCGCTTACGGCTTGCGGCTCTAGAGTGCCTGTGATTAAGCCATTCAAGATGGATATTCAACAAGGCAATGTTGTCACCTCTAAAATGTTGCTGCAATTACGCCCTGGCATGACCAAATCACAAGTGAAGTTTATTATGGGCTCGCCCTTAATTCTGGATAGTTTTCATAGCAATCGTTGGGATTATTTTTATCAATTGCGCCAAGCAGGCAAAGTAGTAGAGCAGCGCCGCGTTATTTTAGATTTTGAAAAAGACTTGCTAACACGTGTTCGCGGCGATGTTGTACCGCAAGGCGCGGACAGCAATGCAGTAACATTAGCTAAAGAAGTAGAAGCGCCAGTTAAGAAGGTTGAAAAAGAAGGTGTTTTTGAGAACTTACAGTTTTGGAAAAATGGCGAAACAGCGCCAACCAAACCTGCCGATAAGTTAGAGCTAGCTACTCCAAAAGCTGAAGATAAAGGCTTGTTAAGCAAGCTCAAATTTTGGGAAAAAAACGAAGTAGCTAAAGTTCCAGCTACCGAAACAAAAGCTAAAGTATTGTTAAAAGAAGCTGCGCCAGAAAGTGCTGTATCTAGTAGTTCATTGCCTGAAGTTTCTTCATCTGGCGCTATTTTACCCGATGCCATATTGCCGGATACAGAGGCGCCTTCTATGCTTGCAGTGCCAATAGCTATTGGCGCAATGGCAGATTTTCCAGCAGTAGAGTTGCCTAAAAATGAGTCGAATATTGAGCCTAACGCTGATGCTTTGAAAGTAGCGCCACAAATTGAAGCTGCAAAAATCGAAACGTCTACAGTTGAGATAGCGAGCCCCGATACAGTAGCTGCGCAAATTGTTAAAAATGAGTTGCCAACAATAGAGCCTTCTGCGCCAGCGCCAGTTATTAAGTATGATGAGCGATTTATTTTCAGGTTAGATCGAAACTTAAACTTAAAAAATCTTGAGAAAACAGAGCTGCGCAATGAGCTGCCAACGCCATC
Source organism: Methylotenera sp. (assembly GCA_031373695.1). Classification (GTDB taxonomy): domain Bacteria; phylum Pseudomonadota; class Gammaproteobacteria; order Burkholderiales; family Methylophilaceae; genus Methylotenera_A. The sequence continues at coordinate 2,496 of JANMNC010000165.1, forward strand.
AAGCAAAGCTGATGGAAAACTACCAACTCAAGCAGAGCCCTCTAAGGCAGGGGCTCCTCAGGCGCAACCCAGTTACTTTGAGCGCATGCTAGAAAAAATCGGATTTTAATAATAAAAATGAGTAAAACTAAAATAGTTATCGCGGGTGTTACAGGTCGCATGGGTCACGCGCTACTTGAAAGCATATTTGCAGATAATACATTGCAACTACACGGTGCGTTAGACCGCGCCAATAGTGTGCAAATTGGACGCGATGCAGGCGAACAATTTGGTCAAGTGTCAGGCGTGAAAATTACCAGCGATATAGATGCGGCTTTAAATGGCGCAGATGTATTGATTGATTTCACTCGCCCAGAAGCTAGTTTGCAATATTTAAACGCTTGTAAAAAAGCTGGCGTAAAACATATTATCGGCACAACTGGATTTAGTGCAGAGCAAAAAGCAGAAATTGAAACCGCGTCAAAACAAATTGCTATTGTTTTTGCGCCTAACATGAGCGTAGGTGTGACATTGCTTATTAACTTAGTGCAAGCGGCAGCTAAAGTGCTAAATGATGGTTACGATATTGAAATTATCGAAGCGCATCATCGCCATAAAGTTGATGCGCCTTCTGGCACAGCGTTGCGTTTGGGTGAGGCTGCAGCTAGCGCGTTAGGGCGCAATTTAGATGAATGTGCCGTGTACGGCCGCGAAGGCGTTACAGGTGAACGTGATGCTGCCACGATAGGCTTTGCTACTGTGCGTGGTGGTGATGTAGTGGGTGATCACACTGTGTTGTTTGCTGGGGTTGGTGAGCGCGTAGAGTTAACCCATAAAGCCAGCAGCCGCGCTACATTTGCGCTTGGCGCTTTACGTGCAGCTAAGTTTTTAAATGGCAAAAACATAGGTCTTTATGACATGCAAGATGTTTTAAATCTTAGATAATCTTAGATAGTCTTAAAGACATCGTAACGATAGTCTTTAATTAAAATAACGTTCAGTTGGTATGTTAAAGCACTTTAAATTTGAAGTCTCATCATCATTCTAATCCTAAGTTGCGTCAAAGCCGAACCAATTTTTGGTATTGGTCTTTGTTCTTTTTTATTTTGCTCTTTGGCTTATTGTTATCGTTATATGTTGCCAAATCGCAAGACGAAGAAATGCGCGACAACTTAATTACTTACGCAAAAACCATAGAGCAATCGGTTGATTGGCAGCCGTTTGCAGTAATTTTAAATACTAATCCTGATCTGCTTAAACCGGCTGATTTGGAAATCTTAGAAGTGCAATTAAAAAGCGCTTGTAAAGCCAATCGCGACTGCCATTTTATTTATTTATTGTATAGCGACAGCTTACACAACAAGCAGCAAGTTAAGTTTTTGCTTGATGCAAGCCCGCAACCACCTTCCGAGATTTCACAGTTAGCTGAAGTGTTTGTAGAGGCCACAGATGAGCTTAAACAGGCTTTGTTAGGAAAAAACGCTTTGGTAGAAGGGCCAGTAACTGATCATTGGGGTACTTGGGTCAGTGCCAGAATACCGTTGACGGCAACTGTGAATACACCTAATTTTGTCATGTTAAATATAGATGTTGCAGTGAATGGCTGGAACCAGCGCGTACTTAAAAAAACCATCGTACCTATTTCATCTACCTTAATATTTTTAAGTATTTTAAGTGTTCTTATTTATCAAAATAAAAAGCGCGAAAAACTGCTAGAACATATGGTTAACTCTACATCCGTATTAACTGCATTAGCCAATCACGATGCATTAACCAGCTTGCCTAACCGTCGCGCATTAGAAGATAGAATGGAGCAGGCGCTAAAAGCGGCAAATCGGTCACAAGAAATAGTAGCGGTGCTGTTTTTAGATTTGGATTATTTTAAAACAGTGAATGACACGCATGGCCATGTAATAGGTGACCAGCTATTAAAAAATGTAGCAAAAAGACTGACGCAACTATTGCGAGAAGAAGATACGGTGGCCCGTATTGGTGGTGATGAGTTTATTATTTTATTGCCTAAGCTTAAAGATGAGCAGCATGTTATTGCAACGGCTGAAAAAATTCTTAAAGAGTTAGCTAAACCATTTAATATTGCAGATGAAGTGCTACAGGTGGGCGTTAGTATTGGCATAGCGCTTTATCCGCAACATGGCGATAATACGCATGATATGATTAAATGTGCCGATGATGCGATGTATGTGGCTAAGCGGCACGGACGTAACTGTTATGAGATACATACCTTAAATCATGATTTAAACCCAGATTTAGAATAAGTATGATTTTTATAACAAGGCTTTAATTATTAGTAATATAAACTTATTTTATAGTGCGCAATATGTTTAAATCAATTCGACCACATTTAAAAGTTTGGCATTTAGCTTTGTTGCTACTCGTGTTAGCGGTAAGTGCTTCGTCAATTGTTTATGCAGTTAAATCTCAAGCTGCAGATATGCGCCAAAATTTGGCGATTTATGCAAAAACAATAGAAAAATCAATTAATTGGCAACCGTTAGCTAGCGCCTTGCAAAGCGATGTGGCTACAGCTAAGCCCGCCGCTTTGCAAGCCTTACAAGCCCAACTAACTAGGGCTTGCCAAGCAAACGCAAATTGTGAAAATATATATTTGATTTATGTTGAAAAAGAGCAAGTAAAATATTTATTAGACATACGCTTAAAACAACCATCAAAAACCAAGCTAGCAGGTTCGCCATATCTTGGCGCCACAAATCAATTAATCCAATCAGCGCAGGCGCAAACAGTTTATTTGCCAAACTTGGTAACGCATAGCCAAAACAGCTGGGTAAGTGTTTATGTGCCACTTACAGCTATGCCTAAAACACAGCGATTGATGTTGGGGGTAGATGTAGATAAAAGCCACTGGAACAGCCTTTTATTGAAAGCGTTGTATTTGCCTGTTTTATTTACGCTTATTTTACTTACTTTTTTAATTGGTTTTATCTTGCATCACTTCAATGATTTAGCTGATCGTATTCGGTCATTTGAAGCAACCACTATAGAAAAAATTAATGTAGATGCGTTAACTGGATTATCCAACAGGCTCATATTGGATGACAGAATGACGCAAGCCATTAAAGTGGCTTCGCGCGCTAAAAGCATGGTGGCTATATTGTTTGTAGATTTAGATTTATTTAAGAATGTGAATGATAACTTTGGCCATAGCGTTGGTGATCAGCTATTAAAAAAAGTAGCAGATAGGCTTAATTCTTTGATGCGCGCTGAAGACACTATAGCCAGAGTTGGTGGTGATGAGTTTGTTATTTTGCTCGGCAATTTAAAATCAGAGCATCAGGCAGTGTTAGTGGCAGATAAAATTATTGAAAAAATAATACAGCCGTTTAAAGTGGGCAGCAAAACTTTAAAACTAGGTGCAAGTGTGGGCATTGCAATCTACCCAAAACACGGTGCCAATATGCAAGTTTTAATTAAACATGCTGATTCGGCTATGTATTATGCCAAGCGGCAAGGTGGTGGCTCTAGCGCAATTTATGATTTAACCATGAAAAAATCATTCGAAAAAACTACAGAAAAGCCATTCATAAACACGGTAGTAGCATAAATTCATCTGTGATTTTAATTGTGCAGTTAGTGTTCTGATGCAATTGCTAGCTTGAAATGTAAGCCGTTTTTCGCTATAATTCGTCAATTCTGAAACGGGAAGAGTCCAAAAAGCTCCTCCCGTTTTGCATATCTGCTATTTGTAGCTATGTAGCCACGAAAATTAAGGAGCTTCAAGGTGTCAACAACAATTCCAGCAGTATTAGTGTTAAGCGATGGAACTGTTTTTCATGGCATTTCAATCGGCGCTTCTGGCAGCACAGTAGGCGAAGTCGTATTCAATACTTCGATGACTGGCTACCAAGAAATTCTTACAGATCCTTCGTACACCGAACAAATTGTCACGCTGACTTATCCGCACATTGGCAACACAGGCACCAATCCAGAGGATGTAGAGTCTGGAAAAGTGTATGCGGCAGGCTTAATTATTCGCGATTTGCCACTTTTGCATAGCAATTTCCGTAACACGCAAACGCTTTCAGACTATTTAAAAGCCAATAATATTGTAGCAATTGCCGATATAGACACGCGTAAGCTCACACGTATTTTACGTGAAAAAGGTGCGCAATCAGGTTGCATTATGGCTGGCAATATTGATGAAGCACAAGCCTTAGCCTTGGCGAAAAGCTTCCCAGGTTTAGCTGGTATGGATTTAGCTAAAGTGGTTAGCTGTAAAACTGCTTATGAGTTTACAGATGGTGAGTGGGCGCTGGGTAGCGGTTACGCAAAACCGGCAGACGCGCTAGCGCCAAAATTTCATGTAGTTGCTTTTGATTACGGTGTAAAGCGTAACATTTTACGCATGCTAGTATCGCGCGGTTGCAAGGTTACGGTGTTACCAGCCCAAGCGAGTGCTGAAGAGGCATTACAATACAAGCCCGATGGTATCTTTTTATCAAATGGCCCAGGCGACCCTGAACCTTGTGATTATGCGGTTACAGCCATTAAAACATTAGTAGAAACAGGTATCCCAACCTTTGGTATTTGTTTGGGGCATCAGTTGTTAGCCTTAGCCAGCGGTGCTAAAACGCTAAAAATGAAATTTGGCCATCACGGTGCAAACCACCCAGTGCAAGATTTGGACACTAAGCGTGTTTACATTACCAGCCAGAATCACGGCTTTGCCGCGGACCCTGCTACTTTGCCAGCAAACGTAAAAATTACGCATGTATCTTTGTTTGATGGCAGTTTGCAAGGTATTGCACTTACCGATAAGCCTGCGTTTAGCTTCCAAGGTCACCCAGAAGCCAGCCCAGGGCCTACAGAAATGAGTTATTTGTTTGATCGCTTCATTAGCATGATGCAGGCTAGCAAAATAGAACAAGGAAAGGCTAGTTAATGGCTAAGCGTACAGATATTAAAAGCATTCTAATTATTGGCGCAGGGCCAATTGTGATTGGGCAAGCCTGCGAATTCGATTACTCAGGTGCGCAAGCCTGTAAGGCTTTGCGCGAAGAAGGTTACCGTGTGATTTTGGTAAACTCAAACCCTGCCACTATTATGACCGACCCAGAAATGGCTGATGCGACTTACATTGAGCCAATTACTTGGCAAGTGGTCGAGAAAATAATCGCTAAAGAAAAACCAGATGCTTTACTGCCTACGATGGGTGGGCAAACTGCGCTAAATTGTGCGCTAGATTTAGATAAGCACGGTGTGTTGGCTAAATATAATGTTGAGTTGATTGGTGCTAGCAAAGAGGCAATTGATAAAGCGGAAGATCGTCAAAAATTTAAAGAAGCCATGACCAAAATTGGTTTGGGTTCGGCGCGTTCAAGTATTGCGCACAGTATGGAAGAAGCCTTGCAAGTACAGCGCAGCATTGGCTATCCAGCGATTATTCGCCCATCTTTTACCATGGGCGGCAGTGGTGGTGGTATCGCGTACAATCGCGAAGAATTTATCACTATTTGTGAGCGCGGTTTAGATGCGTCGCCCACAAAAGAGCTATTGATTGAAGAATCGATGCTGGGTTGGAAAGAGTATGAGATGGAAGTGGTGCGCGATAAAGCCGATAACTGCATCATTATTTGCTCAATAGAAAACCTAGACCCAATGGGCGTGCATACTGGTGACTCAATCACCGTAGCCCCTGCGCAAACGCTCACCGATAAAGAATATCAAATCATGCGTAACGCCAGTTTGGCGGTTTTGCGCGAAATTGGTGTGGATACTGGTGGTTCAAACGTGCAATTTGCCATTAACCCTGATGATGGTCGCATGATTGTGATTGAGATGAATCCACGCGTATCGCGCTCATCTGCATTAGCATCAAAAGCCACAGGTTTCCCAATTGCTAAAGTGGCGGCCAAGCTTGCTGTTGGCTTTACCTTAGATGAGTTGAGCAACGATATTACTGGTGGCCAAACACCTGCTTCGTTTGAGCCTAGCATTGATTATGTTGTAACAAAAATCCCAAGATTTGCTTTTGAGAAATTTCCCCAAGCCGATTCGCGTTTAACCACGCAAATGAAATCGGTGGGTGAGGTAATGGCAATAGGGCGTACTTTCCAAGAGAGTTTTCAAAAAGCCTTGCGCGGCCTAGAAGTGGGTGTCGATGGCCTAGATTCTATTTCAACCGATTTAGACCGTATTAACAAAGAAATGGGTGAGCCAGGCCCAGAGCGCATTTGGTACGTGGCCGATGCCATGCGCTTAGGGGTAAGTAATGAAGATATTTTTAATATCTCGAAAATTGACCCATGGTTTTTAGCACAAATTAAAGACTTAATTGACCGCGAAGCTGCGCTAGTGGGTAAGCACATTGCAGATTTAAACCGTGATGCGTTGTTTCAGCTAAAGCGCCGTGGATTTTCGGATAGACGTTTAGCTAAGCTACTTGATACTGATCAGCATGCGGTGCGTGCGTATCGCCAAGCGCTTAATGTGCGCCCTGTGTACAAGCGCGTAGATACTTGCGCGGCAGAGTTTGCTACTAACACCGCTTATATGTACTCTAGCTATGAAGAAGAGTGCGAAGCTAAACCTACCAACAAAAAGAAAATCATGGTGCTAGGTGGCGGGCCTAATCGTATTGGTCAGGGTATTGAGTTTGATTATTGTTGCGTGCATGCAGCTTTTGCGATGCGCGAAGATGGCTATGAAACCATCATGGTTAATTGCAACCCAGAAACGGTTTCTACCGATTACGACACTTCTGACCGTTTGTATTTTGAGCCAGTAACATTAGAAGATGTGCTCGAAATTGTGCATATAGAAAAACCAGTTGGCGTGATTGTGCAATATGGTGGCCAAACACCATTAAAATTAGCCCGTGCTTTAGAAAAAGCAGGCGTACCGATTATTGGTACCACACCAGATGCTATTGATAGGGCTGAGGACCGCGAACGTTTTCAAAAATTAATCCAAGACTTAGGTTTAAAACAACCGCCAAATCGTACCGCCCGTACGCCCGAAGCTGCTCTTATTGCGGCTCTAGAAATTGGTTACCCGTTAGTGGTAAGGCCATCATATGTTCTTGGTGGCCGCGCAATGGAAATTGTGCACGAGCAAAGTCAATTAGAACGTTATATGCGCGAAGCGGTAAAAGTTTCTAACGATTCGCCCGTATTGTTAGACCGCTTTTTAAATGATGCGCTAGAAATTGATGTGGACGCAATTTGTGATGGTGAAGACGTATTAATTGGCGGTATTATGCAGCACGTAGAGCAGGCAGGCGTTCACTCTGGCGATTCAGCATGCTCACTACCACCGTACAACTTAAGTAAAAAATTGCAAGACGTTTTGCGTGAACAAACCGTGCAAATGGCGCTGGCGCTGGGTGTTAAAGGTTTGATGAACGTGCAGTTTGCTATTCAAGGTGAGACTGTTTATGTGCTGGAAGTGAATCCTCGTGCGTCACGTACAGTACCGTTTGTGTCAAAAGCTTGTGGATTACAATTGGCTAAAATTGCAGCACGTTGCATGGCAGGCCAAAGTTTGAAATCACAGGGTGTTACAAAAGAAGTCATTCCGCCTTACTACTCTGTTAAAGAAGCGGTATTTCCGTTTATTAAGTTTCCTGGCGTTGATACAATTTTAGGCCCAGAAATGAAATCAACTGGTGAAGTGATGGGCGTGGGTGCCACGTTTGCAGAGGCTTTTGTAAAAGCGCAATTGGGCGCATCGGCCAAGTTACCAAAAGGCGGCCGCGCCTTTATTAGTGTGCGTAATGAAGACCACCAAAAAGTGGTTGATATTGCCCAAGATTTAAGTGCGCTAGGCTTTACTTTGGTGGCCACAAAAGGCACCGCCAAAGCTTTAGGCGCACATGGTTTGACAGTGACGCCCGTTAATAAAGTAGCTGAAGGTAGGCCGCATGTAGTTGATATGATTAAGAATAATGAAATTAGCTTTATTGTAAATGTAACAGAAGATAAAAAAGCGGTAGCAGATTCTTATGAAATTCGCCGCAGTGCATTGCAAAATAAGGTCACTTACTACACAACGTTGGCAGGTGCAATAGCCGCGTGTATTGGCATGGCGAAAATGCAAGTGTTAAATGTGGAATCTATTCAAGACTTGCACAAAAAGCTCTCTTAAAATACACTTAACTTATTAATTTTATAAAAAACCACGCTCGAATGGGTGTGGTTTATTTTTTAGAGGTTTGTAATATGGCAGTTAATCAAATACCCGTAACAGTAAAAGGCGCAGAGTTGCTCAAGGTTGAGTTACAACGCTTACGCAGTGAAGATCGCCCAAGCGTAATATTGGCGATTGCAGAAGCGCGTGCGCAAGGTGATTTATCTGAGAATGCAGAATACGAAGCAGCAAAAGAAAAGCAAAGCTTTATTGAAGGCCGCATTGCCGAGCTTGAATCTAAGCTTTCTAATTTGCAAGTTATTGATCCAAAAACACTTAATGCAGAAGGCCGTGTGGTATTTGGTGCCACAGTCAATATTGAAGATTTAGATTCTGGCGACAACAAAACCTACCAAATTGTGGGTGAGGATGAGGCCGATATTAAAGGCGGTAAAATATCTATAGGCTCGCCAATTGCGAGAGCTTTAATTGGAAAATCTGCAGGTGACGTGGCTGAAGTGAGTGCGCCTGGCGGAATTAAAGAATATGAAGTGCTAGGCGTTTTGTATGTGTAAGATTGTTAATAGCAATTAAATTAAAAATTAAATTATGTATCGTTTAACGTTAATTATTGTAACTTTATGGGTAGGCGCTTTGTGGGCCACAGGCCTAAGCGCCTATATACTGTTTGATACACTGCAAGACAAACAATTGGCAGGCCAACTAGCAGGCCGCCTATTTACAGTAGTGAGTTATATTGGCTTAGCCAGCGCTTTTTACCTACTGATACAGCGTTTATTAGAGTATGGCATTGGCGCACTCAAACAAAGTTATTTTTGGGTGGTATTTTTCATGCTAGTGCTGGTGTTAGCAGGGCATTTTGGTATTCAGCCACTACTGGCGCAGCTAAAAACCGATGCCCTACCAAATGATGTGATGCAAAGTGTGTTCGCAAGCCGCTTTAAAAATTGGCATGGCGTCGCCAGCGTTGCCTATTTGTTAGAGTGCTTGCTGGGTTTTGGGCTAGTACTTAAAGTAAGGTAATAAAACTACACTCACTAAGGTTTTGGAATCACCACTTTTGCTGACTCTTTAATCGTATCACTTTTACGATAAACCACTAACTGTTTACCAATGTGATGCACTGCAATTGCGCTAGTTTTAGTACAAATTTCAGTATAGATTAATTTTCTAGCATCGCGGTCATCACCAGCCACCTGAATCTTGATTAGTTCGTGAGCGTTTAGATTAAGCTCAATCTCTTTTAATACACTTTCAGTTAAGCCGTTGTTGCCAATCATGACTACTGGGCTTAAGCTATGTGCTAAGCCACGTAAATGGGCGATTTGTTTAGTCGTTAATTTCATTTCTTTTCTTTTAAACCTTTTAATTAAGGCGCTATTTTATCATGAACAAGGTTTTATAATTTGAAAGTGCTTAAACAATGAAAGTTACCCGCACCAGCAAGGCTTGGATGCAAGAACATCTCAATGATGAATATGTAAAACGTGCCCAAAAAGAAGGTTATCGTGCCCGTGCAGCTTATAAGCTTATTGAGATTGATGATAAAGACAAGTTGATTAAGCCTGGTATGACGATTGTAGATTTGGGCTCAACACCCGGTAGTTGGAGCCAAGTGGCGGTGCAACGATTAAAAGCTAAAGGTAGCCATGAAGTTAACGGCAAAGTTATTGCGCTAGATATTTTAGATATGCAGGGTATTGCAGGTGTTACGTTTATTCAGGGTGATTTTCGTGAGGATGCGGTTTTAAAACAATTGCAAGAGGCCATTAATAACAAGCCAGTAGACCTTGTAATTGCAGATATGGCACCCAATATAAGTGGAGTAAAAGATGTTGACTTAGCTGGTTCGGCTTATTTAACTGAATTAGCCTTAGAATTTTGTGCTGATTGGCTTAAACCAAATGGTAATTTTCTGGTCAAGGTATTTATAGGTGCTGGTTTTGAAGAAATTGTAAAATCTATGCGTTTGCAGTTTGTTAAAGTGGTCACACGCAAGCCAAAAGCGTCGCGAGACCGTAGCAGTGAAGTATATTTGCTGGGTATCGGCAAAAAATAGTTTAAAATGAAAATGTTAATTTCCCGCTTTATTTAAAGGAATGGGCTAGTGAATAATATCGCAAAAAGTATCGCAATTTGGTTGGCAGTGGCGCTGGTGCTAATGACAGTGTTTAATCAGTTTAGCAATCAAACCAAGCAAGATAGCCAAATGGTTTACTCGCAATTTATGCAAGAGGTGAAAGAAGGTCGCATTGCAAAAGTACAAATTGACGGCCGCGTGGTGCACGGCAAAACCCAAGATGGCAAAGAATTTAGTACCTATGCCCCAAATGATTTGTGGATGGTGAACGATTTACTTAAATATAACGTTGTGGTTGAAGCTAAACCTGAGCAACAACGTTCATTATTAATGGATATTTTCATGTCATGGTTCCCCATGATATTGCTAATTGGCGTGTGGATTTTCTTTATGCGCCAAATGCAAGGCGGCGGTAAGGGCGGTGGCCCATTCTCGTTTGGTAAAAGCAAGGCGCGTCAATTAGACGAAAGCTCAAACCAAACTACCTTTGCTGATGTTGCAGGTTGCGACGAAGCTAAAGAAGAAGTAGTTGAGTTAGTAGACTTTTTAAAAGAGCCAACTAAGTTTCAAAAATTAGGTGGACGTATTCCGCGAGGTGTGCTTTTAGTTGGCCCCCCAGGTACAGGTAAAACTCTATTGGCACGTGCTATTGCTGGCGAAGCTAAAGTACCTTTCTTCTCAATTTCGGGTTCTGATTTTGTAGAAATGTTTGTAGGTGTGGGTGCGGCACGTGTGCGTGACATGTTTGAAACCGCTAAGAAAAACTCACCGTGCATAATTTTTATTGATGAGATTGATGCAGTGGGTCGTAGTCGTGGATCTGGCACTGGTGGTGGTAATGATGAGCGCGAGCAAACACTTAACCAATTATTGGTTGAGATGGATGGTTTTGAGGCGAGTTCTGGTGTGATTATTATTGCAGCAACTAACCGTGCTGATGTGTTAGATAAAGCGCTATTGCGTCCAGGCCGTTTTGATAGGCAAGTAATGGTTGGTTTGCCAGATATTAAAGGCCGTGAGCAAATTTTATTAGTGCATATGCGTAAAGTGCCAATTGATCCAGATGTAAAAGCGGATATTTTAGCGCGCGGTACGCCAGGTTTTAGTGGTGCAGATTTGGCCAATTTGGTGAACGAGGCTGCTTTATTTGCTGCACGTCGCAGCAAACGTACAGTGGATATGGAAGATTTTGAAGACGCAAAAGACAAAATCTACATGGGCCCAGAGCGTAAATCTATGGTGATGCGTGAAGAAGAGCGTCGTAACACGGCTTATCACGAATCTGGTCACGCAGTAGTGGCGAAGCTATTACCGAAAGCAGACCCCGTGCATAAAGTAACAATTATGCCGCGTGGTTGGGCGCTTGGTTTAACTTGGCAGTTGCCAGAGTTTGATCGTATCAGTAACTATAAAGACAAAATGTTAGAAGAGATTTCTATTTTATTTGGAGGCCGTATTGCAGAAGAAATTTTCATGCATCAAATGTCTACTGGCGCCTCTAACGACTTTGAGCGTGCCACTAAATTAGCACGCGATATGGTGACTAAATACGGTATGAGCGATGCGCTAGGCACCATGGTTTATGCTGGTAGCGAGCAAGATTCATTTTTTGGCAACATGAGTTCAAAAACCGTATCTGAAGCCACGCAACAAAAAGTGGACGCTGAAATTCGTCGTATTTTAGACGAGCAATACGGCATTGCGCGTAAATTGTTAGAGGACAACCGCGCCAAAGTAGAGGCGATGACCGCAGCTTTAATGGAGTATGAAACGATTGATGCCGACCAAATTAACGACATTATGGCAAGTATTCCAGTGCGTGCGCCTAAACCGCGTCAGCCAAAAATAAAGCCAACTGATACGGGTGGCTCTTCTGGCAACGCTGCAACGCCAACACCGCAGCCTGCTGCAAAAAGTGAGTAGGGTATGAAAAGCTACGTTAATTAAATAATACAAGTGGTGTTAAAATAAAGGTTGGGTCCAGTTTTGGCCCAACCTTTTTTTATGGCTCTTTTTATAGCCTTTTTTAATCTAGTTAAACGCTTAAATCAAAAACCTAAAATTAAAACTATGATTTTTAATTGCGCCACCTTTCAACTTAACCTCAATCGTCCGCATGTAATGGGCATTGTAAATGTTACTCCTGATTCATTTTCTGACGGTGGCCAGTTTGTGTCGGCTGATAAAGCCATTGCGCATGCACTGCAATTGCTTGCGCAAGGTGCCGATATTCTAGACGTAGGTGGCGAATCGACGCGCCCAAACGCTACGCCCGTAAGCTTGCAACAAGAGTTAGATCGAGTGATTCCAGTAATTGAGGCGCTAGTTAAACAAGTTAATATTCCCATTTCAATTGATACTTACAAACCAGCGGTGATGCAGGCGGCAATTGCAGCAGGCGCCAGTATCGTTAACGACGTGCGTGCATTGCAAGAAGTTGATGGTTCGCAATTGAGTGCGTTGGATGTGGTTGCTAAAA
>JANMNC010000168.1:0-14893 GCA_031373695.1 Methylotenera sp.
CCCAATTGTTTAAGTAACTGACCGACCACTTCTGCCACGCCTCCGCCTATACCCACATCTACTTCATCAAAAATCATACAGGGCACAGTATTTTGCGCAGCTGTAGTCACATGTAAAGCTAAACTAATGCGTGATAACTCACCGCCTGATGCTACTTTATTTAATGGGCGCGGCTCTACGCCTGCGTGGCCTGCGACTAAAAACTCTACCGTTTCAAGCCCATTTGCAGATGCTTCGCATGCCTGCAAAGCCACACTAAATTGCCCGCCACTTAATGACAAACGTTGCATTTCTGTGCTGATTTTTGTGCCGAGTATTTTTGCAGCTTGTTGGCGATTAGCGCTTAATTTTTTTGCGCATGCTTGGTATTCGTTTAGCGCCTCTAGCTCTTGCTTAGCCAGTGCTCCATCGTTAGCAAAGCTTTCTAACTCTGCCATGCGGTTTTGGCAAACATTAATTAAATCGGGTAAATCTTCTGGGCGAACGCGATTTTTACGCGATAAATTATGTACCGCTTGAATGCGATTTTCAACTTCTAATAATCTTGCGGGGTCTAGCTCGGCTTTTTGCAAATAACGATTAAGCGCACGGCTGGCTTCTTCTAACTGAATCATCGCCGAATCTACACCATCGGCGGCTTCTTTTAATTGTGCGTCAAATTCAACCAAAGTGGCCAATTTTTGTTGCACTTGCGCTAGCAAGCTAATGGCGGCTGGCTCGTTTTCATCTATGAGCGCAACGCAAGCTTCTAAGCCAGATAGTAATGATGCGCCATTGGCTAGGCGGTTATGTTCTAGCTGTAAATCTTGCCAATCATCTAAGGCAAAATTAAGTTGTTGCAGCTCGCGCGTTTTATCGCGCAGCTCAGCTAGCTCATCGGCAAAAGCGGCAGAGTTTTTTTCAACCTCTAACCGCTTAGTGTGCAGCATGTGCCAAGCTTTATACTGTTTAGAAACTTGGCTTGCAAGCTCGGTAGCATGACCAAACTCATCTAAAATTTGGCGTTGTGTGGCTGCTTTTAGTAACGAGTGATGGGCATTTTGGCTGTAAATATCCACCAAATTTTCGCCTAAATCTTTTAACTGGCTAATAGTGACGGCTGTGCCATTTATAAAACCACGACTACGGCCATCGGCATAAATAACGCGCCTGAGAACAAGCTCTGATGCGGCTTCTAGGGCATCGCTGTGAAGCTCATTTTCTTCTAGCCAAGCTTTTGCTTGGTTATTAATTGAAAAAGTTACGCTGATATCGGCTTTATCTGCGCCTTTGCGTGTTACTTCACCTTCGTTGCGTGCGCCTAAGGCTAAAGATAAGGCATCAATTAAAATAGATTTACCTGCGCCAGTTTCGCCAGTAAGTGTAGTAAAGCCTTTAGAAAATTCTAAATCTAGGGCTTCTACAATAATAAAATCGCGGATAGATAAGGCTTGCAGCATTTTTTTTGATCTATGTTGTGAGTGGTTTTAGGCGTTTGAGTTAAATGAGTTTGGCACAACACCTAGCCCCAATTAAGCTTATTGCGTAACATCTCAAAATAGCAATAATCGCTTGGGTGCAACAAGGTGATAGATTGTTTGGCGCGTTGCACTATTATTTTGTCGCCTAACTCAAGTGCCATTTGAAATTGACCATCGTAACTCACTTGCGCCTCATCAATTTGCACCAAATTAACCTCTATCTTGCTTGCGCTGCTTACCGTAATTGGCCTGTTGCTAAGTGTATGTGGGCTGATTGGTACTAAAGTAATTGCATCAACATTGGGGTGCAAAATTGGGCCGCCAGCAGAAAGTGCATAAGCAGTTGTGCCAGTAGGTGTGCTTAAAATAAGGCCATCAGAGCGCTGTTTGTGCACAAATTTACCATCAATTTCAACTTCTATTTCAATTAAGCGCAGGCCACTTTTTATAACCACATCGTTAAGCGCTACGCCTTGATGCAACGCTTGCCCCGCGCGATACACGCTAGCTGAAAGCAGTATGCGTGTTTCTTTTTGATGCGCACCTGCTAAGATTTTATCAATTGCTACCAACATATCTTCTGCGCGTAAATCGGTTAAAAAACCGAAGCGGCCGCGGTTAATGCCAACTAGCGGTATGTTATCTTGCATAAGGCTACGTGCCACGCTTAGCATCGTGCCATCGCCACCCATTACAATGGCTAAATCTACCTTATTACCAATGCTTGCTAACGGTGCTGTTTTAAAGCCTGTTAACTCGGCATGTTGCGCGGTGCTTTCTTCAAACCACACCTCTATATTTTTGGCACGTAAGTGGCGGGCTAAATCGGCTAAATCGGTTTGCATTTGCTGCAAGGCCGATTGATTCATGTATTTGCCAATAATTGCGATAGATTTAAATTGTTGAGACATGTCACTATTTAATCATAAATAGCTAAATTATAGATAGGGTATTTGAAAAAGTAGGCCTAGTAAAAATTTAGTGCAAACAGTAAACAGGCGCAAAAAAGCTGAGCCTAATTAAACAGACTCAGCTCAAAATAAGTACTTAAAATTTAGGCATTAAAATTAAGCAGATTTTTTATTTCTATTGCGACGGCTTAAGCCAAACAAACCAAGAGCTGACGCCATTAATGGCAATGCGGCTGGCACTGGCACCGCTGATGGGGCTGCAGCCAAACCATTGATAGTGCCGTTAAATGTGCCCAATATTGTACCTAAGCCAGAAGTTAAATTAATGCCAAGTAACTTGCTATCAGAAGTACCATCATCCATATTAATTGCTGCAAACGCTTTGCCGTTGCTAAATAGCTCAAAACCATTGGCTTTTAAAATATCAATGCCAATTGCACCAATTAATGTAATTTTGGGGTCGTTAAAAGCGCTCGTTGCAATGGATAATGTATCGTTCTCACTATTAATGTAATAAAGCTGTGTGTTAGCTGGTGCAATAGTCGGCTGTGTTGGATCTGAATTAGCATAAGCAACTGCAGTAAAACCCGTTGCGGTTACTTTTTTCTCATCTACTACTTTTGTTAATGCAACTTGTGGAACAACGGCGCCTGTGTTGGCATTTACTGCTAAGTTATCACCGTTAGAGTTAACAACACGTAAAGATGCACCAGTGCCACGATCGGCCACTGGGTTAAAATCTACGCCATAACCTGTTCCGGCGGCAAAAATTGGCGTCGATAAATTGAATGCAAACTGAGCAACGCCAGTATAAGCATTTAAGGTATAAAGTATATTGTCTGTACTAATGCCATATAAAAGGTTGTTAGACGGCCTTAAATCGATGCCAATTAAAGACTGTTTATCATTTAAACCAATAATTTTAGTAAATGATGCTGCAGCTAAGTTACCTGTATCAAATACGCCAATTTCATTGCTACTATTAATTGCCACTAAACTTTCTGCTTGTGCAGTACTCCAAACGGCTGAGCTGGCAATAAAACCCAGCGATAATGCAATTTTTGACCATGCGTGTTTCATGATAAATCTCCAAATAAAATAACAAACTATTAATAAAAAGTAACTACTTTTAAATACACAGCTATTGAATACACAGCTAAATACATAACTACCAACACGGATTAAACCAATCCATTATTAGCTACGTATTTGCATTTAAAATAGATTCACTGAAATTGGATTTTTGAGCCCTATTAGCCCGAACGGGCTAATCAAAAGCCACTAAAAAGTAGATTTTTATTGCTTATGTCACTGGTTGCACTTTAAGTAAGGCAAAATAACAACAAATAAGGCAAAATAACAACTTGAGATTAATGAGCTACAGCTTTGGATAAACGCGCGCAAATCCTACTTAAAACCTTGGTAGAGCATTACATAAGTGATGGTCAACCTATTGGTTCGCGCACTTTGCTGCAACATTCTGGCTTAGATGTAAGCCCAGCTACTATTCGTAACGTGATGAGCGACTTAGAACAATTGGGCTTTATTACTAGCCCGCATACTTCAGCTGGACGCATCCCCACACAAAAAGGTTATAGGCTGTTTGTCGATTCATTATTAACAGTGCAGCCGCTAGAAATGGCGGCCGTACAGCAAATGAAAAGCGGTTTAAACTCACCCAATCAAAGTGATTTAATTAGCAGCGCGGCCGACATGCTGTCGCAACTGACGCAATTTGCTGGGGTGGTAATGGTGCCAAAACGCAAAGCCTTGAGTTTTAAACATTTAGAATTTTTGCCATTAACCGATAAGCGTATTTTGGTCATTATTGTAACCAGCGACGGCAACGTACAAAACCGCGTTATTTTGGCAGAAAAACCGCATTCAGCGGCAGAGCTTACTATGGCCAGCAATTATTTTAATGCGCACTTTTCTGGGCATACCTTCGAAGAAACCAAACAAAAGTTACGCCAAGAATTACAACAAATGCAAACAGACATGAATCGCTTGATGAACGCTGCCCTAGAAGCAAGCACCAAAGCGGCTGACAGCGATGGTGTTGTAATAGCAGGCGAGCGCAATCTATTAGAAGTGGATGAATTATCTGGCAATGTAAATAGTTTACGAAAACTATTTGAAGTTTTTGAACGTCGTACAAACTTAATGCAGCTGCTAGATAACAGCCAAGTAGCAACAGGCATACAAATATTTATTGGCGGTGAGAGTGGCTATTTACCGCTTGATGAATGCAGTATGGTAACAGCGCCATACGAAGCGGATGGCCAAGTGGTTGGCACGCTTGGCGTGATTGGCCCAACCAGAATGGCCTATGAACGCGTGATACCGATTGTGGATGTGACCGCAAAACTGCTGTCAAATGCGCTTTCTAGCAACTAACTTAGCTACTTACTCTGCATTCTTAAACACAGCGAACCAAGAAGCAATTTTACAAACAATTTTTGAAATATTAACAATTAACTAGTGACAAAATTATGGCTTATTACAACCCAGAACCCGACTACAAACATGGCGACCAACTTAAAGTAGGTATTTTACTTGCCAATTTAGGTACGCCAGACGCAGCTAATTCAAGCGCATTGCGCCGCTATTTAGGCCAATTTTTAATGGATAGGCGCGTGGTAGAAATCCCGCGTTTTATTTGGTGTTGGATTTTGCATTGCATAATTTTGGTGATTCGTCCAAAAAAATCAGCCGCTAAATATGCGCAAGTGTGGACACCAGAAGGCTCGCCATTGCTGGTACACAGCCAAAAACAAACGCAGCTACTACGTGGCTTTTTAGCACAAAAAATCAAATCACCTTTTGTAGTAGAGCTAGGTATGAGTTATGGCAACCCCAGCATGAAGTCTGCCATTGAAAGTTTAAAAGCACAGCATTGTGATCGCATTTTAGTGTTTCCACTGTATCCACAATATGCGGCCAGCAGCACTTGTGCCGCGTTTGATGCGGTATGGAAAGTATTGCTAAAAATGCGCAACGTGCCTGCTGTTCGCACTATTCGTAGCTATCACGAACACCCAGCTTATATCTCAGCGCTTGCAAAAAGTGTGCAAGAGCATTGGCGCATTAACGGCAAGCCTAATTTTATTGATGGCGAGAAATTAGTGATGAGCTTTCATGGCGTGCCAAAAGTGCATTTAACCAAAGGTGACCCCTATCATTGCACTTGCCACAAAACAGGCCGCTTATTAGCTGAAGCACTGAATTTGGGTAAAAATGACTATTTAATTGCATTTCAATCGCGCTTTGGTAAGCAAGAATGGTTAAAGCCTTATTTGGCAGCCACGCTAGAAAATTTGGGCAAAGCCAAAACTAAACGTATAGACGTTATTTGCCCAGGTTTTAGTAGCGATTGCCTAGAAACATTAGAAGAAATTGCCATGGAAGGTAAAGAAATATTTAACCACGCAGGTGGCGGCGAATATCACTATATTGCTGCGTTAAACGAAAACGAGGCTTGGATACACGCAATGACTGAGATTGCGCTAGAGAACCTGCAAGGCTGGGTTTCACAAGATTGGGACAGCTTGCAAGCGGCTAAAGATAATGAACTAACAAAAACCCGTGCACAAAGTTTGAGTTTAAGCCAAATCAAGCCTGAGTGAATGCCAAAAGAAATGGTTAGTGCATAGCTACTTAAATAACAAAAAACCGCATGTGTAGTTTAGGTGCAGGCTAATAAGCGTTATACTTTCGTTTTTAGTGTGTAAAAACCTTCTATGGTAGTGCAATTATGATAGTTATAACGGGCGGCGCGGGCATGATAGGTTCTATCATCGCTTGGCATCTCAACACGCAACTTAAGCGCGACGATTTGATTATTGTCGATAATATTACGCATGAGGAGCAGTGGCAAAATCTCGTGCATCGGCAATATGTTGAGTATTTGAATAAAGACCAATTATTTGATTATTTAGACAATAACGATGAAGTCACAGCCGTTATTCACATGGGCGCGATCAGCGCAACTACTGAGCGTGATTTTAACAAGCTAGTAGAAGCCAACATGCACTACAGCCAAGACTTATGGGCTTGGTGCAGCGAAAACGGCGTGCCTTTTTTCTATGCTAGCTCGGCCGCCACTTATGGTGATGGTAGCGCAGGTTATGATGATGCCAGCATTAATAACTTGCGGCCGCTAAATGGCTACGGCTATTCCAAACACTTTTTCGATCAGTGGGCGCTAAAGCAAACACCTAAAAACTCACCCCCAGTGTGGGCAGGCTTTAAGTTTTTTAACGTATACGGCCCCAACGAATATCACAAAGACCGCATGGCAAGTGTGGCTTTTCACACCTTTAACCAGTTTAGTGAAACTGGCACGATGAAGTTATTTAAAGGCACTAAAATTGGCATTAACGATGGTGAACAACTGCGCGATTTTGTTTATGTAAAAGATGCGGCAGCGATTGTGTGCAGCTTTGTTGAAAAATCAAACCCTAACAATAATGGCATCTACAATATTGGTACTGGGCAAGCGCGTAGTTTTAAAGATTTAGCCACCAGCGTAATGGTAAGTTTAGGTAAAACACCGCATATTACTTATATTGATATGCCACAAGATTTACAAGGCAAATACCAATATTTTACGCAAGCCAATATAGCTAAACTGCGGGCGGCAGGCTACGCTGCGCCTATGACCAGCTTAGAAGACGGCGTTAAAGATTATGTGCAAAACTACTTAATGCAAGACGATGCGTATTGTTAAAAAAGGATATTAGCGGCTAATGAAATATGTAAACTATTTAAAAGGCGAGTATGCAGCGCATATGGCAATGTTCAACGCGCTCGAGCCGCTTTTTCCAATGATTTCTGACGTTGGCGTGCAAATGCAAAACTGCATTAAAAATGGCGGCAAAATACTCATTATGGGCAATGGTGGCAGTGCTGCCGATAGCCAACATATTGCTGCAGAAATTGTCGGCCGCTTTAAAAAAGAGCGCAAAGGCATGCCGGCTATTGCACTAACAACCGACACTTCTATTATTACTTCTGTGGGCAACAATTATGGCTACGATTACATTTTTGCCCGCCAAATTGAGGCCTTGTGCCGTCCAGAAGATTTAGTTATCGGCATCACCACATCAGGCAATAGCGCTAACGTAGTGCGTGCAATGCAAGCCGCCAAAGAAATTGGCGCAATAACAATAGGCTTAACAGGAGGCAGTGGCGGCCAATTAAGCGCAATTTGTGACTATAATTTGGTGATGCCATCTGCTGTAACGGCACGTATTCAAGAGGCACATATTTTTGTAGGCCATAGCCTTTGCGAAATTTTAGAGTCTGATTAGCAAAAATTATAATAGTTGTCATTCTGATCAAAATCGGAATCTATTGGCGTTAAAAGACGCTGAATTCTGGTTTTTGTCAAAATGACGCAGAAGAAAGATTGTTATCTTAGTTGTATAATCTGCTTATGACGCAAACAAAATCACTCGACTCTCTTAAATTACAAGCGACAGTTAAGCAGTTTGGTAACACAGCCTTAGGCCTTACTTCTGCACATGCGCTGGTCATTGGCGATGTGATGCTAGACCGCTATTTAATTGGCTCCGTAGGCCGCATCTCACCTGAAGCTCCTGTGCCGATTGTGTTATTAAAAGATAAAAACGAGCGTGCTGGCGGCGCAGCTAACGTAGCGGCAAACTTGGCCTTGCTAGGCATTAAAACACATTTAATTGGCTGTGTTGGCAACGATAGCGAGGCGACACAATTAACCCAATTAATTGCTGAAGCGGGCATTGATACTACTGGCTTAATACGCTCGCAACAGCGCCCTACCATCGCAAAAACCCGCATCGTAAGTGGGCATCAACAAATGATGCGCTTAGATCAAGAAAGCAACGAAGCATTTACTGCTGAAGAAAATGATGCTCTGCAAGCCAATATCCATGCAGCTCTCAAGGCAGGCCCACAAATTGTTATTTTATCTGATTATGCCAAAGGCTTATTGAGCTTAGCCGTTTGCCAAAATATAATTACGCAGTGCCACAATTTAAAAATTCCAGTATTGGTAGACCCAAAAGGCAGCGACTACAGCAAATATCAAGGTGCAACCGCACTTACCCCCAATAAAAAAGAAACCGCTGAAGCGTGTAAAACAGATATTAACGATAGTGATTTAATCTCAAAAGCCAATGCACTTAAAACCAAACTGGGCTTACAGTTTTTTGCTGTTACTCGCGGTGAAGAAGGCATTACCCTAATTGATGATACAACACATCATTTGCCTGCCACCGCCAAACAGGTATTTGATGTTTCAGGTGCAGGCGATACGGTTATTGCTACCCTGGCGGCAGGGTTAATTAATGGCCTAAGTGCATTAGAGAGCTTACAAATGGCTAATATTGCAGCAGCTGTGGTGGTTGGTAAAGTAGGCACTGTGCCCATTACCAAAGCCGATTTAATTGAAGCCTTAAATGCCGAGCAAGGCAGTATGCAAGCACATAAAATATGTGATTTAAGCCAACTTAATGCAAAAATCACCACTTGGAAAAATACAGGCCAAAAAATTGTGTTTACCAATGGTTGTTTTGATTTACTGCATGCTGGCCATGTAACTTACTTAGAGGCCGCCAAAAAGCGTGGCGATAAACTTATTTTAGGCTTAAATACCGATCGCTCTGTGAGCGCCATTAAAGGGCCAACTAGGCCTGTGGTAAACGAGCAAGACCGCGCTCGCGTACTTGCCGCTCTAGAGTCTGTCGATGCAGTGATTTTATTTGATGAAGATACACCGTTAAATTTAATTAATACGATTAAGCCCAATATTATCGCCAAAGGTTCAGATTACAGTGCAGACCAAGTTGTAGGTGGGCGCGAAGTAGAATCTTGGGGTGGCGAAATCGCACTGATTGATTTGGTTGAAGGCCGCAGCACGAGTAAGCTCATCAAAAAAATGAATGCCTAGTTTTGACAACCAACCACGCACTCAATTGTCATGCTGAACTTGATTCAACATCTCATCCAACATACCGATTGCGGGTCTAGCCCGCAATGACAAATGTTAAAGAAAAAATCTTAATTTTAGGCCCGGCTTGGGTGGGCGATATGGTGCTGGCACAAAGCCTGTTTAAAACCCTAAAAATAAATAACCCACACTGCATAATTGATGTTGCAGCACCCGCCTGGACATTGCCGCTGCTGGAACGTATGCCAGAGGTTTCAGCCAAAATTGCGTTGCCATTTAAACATGGCGAATTAGCTTTTTGGCAGCGCATTCAATTTGGTAAAAGTTTAAAAAATGCAGGCTACACCCAAGCCATAATTTTAACAAATTCGTTTAAATCGGCATTATTGCCTTGGGCGGCGGGCATTAAAAAACGCACAGGTTTTTTGGGCGAAATGCGTGTTGGTTTAATTAACGACATTCGCCCACTCAATAAAAGCAAACTCAAAAAAACGGTAGAACGCTTTGTAAGTTTAGGTTTACAGACCAATCAAAATCTACCTAATACCCTGCCCAACCCTCAAATAAATAGTACTCCAGAAGCCGCATGGATACTGGCTGGTAGCCTGGGTGCAAAACCATCAGAATACAAAGTTTTGGGGCATAAGATTTTAGGTTTATGCCCAGGTGCAGAATACGGCGAGGCCAAACGCTGGCCAGCTGAGTATTACGCACAAGTAGCCAACGAAGTTTTAAATAAGGGTTGGCAAGTGTGGCTATTTGGTTCAGATAAAGATGTGCCAGTAAGCGCACAAATTAACCAACTCACGCAAAACCAATGTGTAGATTTTGGCGGTAAAACCAAACTCGGCGAGGCCATTGATTTAATGGCGCTATGCGACACAGTAATTAGCAATGATTCTGGATTAATGCATGTAGCAGCGGCGTTAAATAAAAAAGTAATTGCGATTTTTGGCTCTAGCGACCCCTACCACACACCACCCATGCACCCACATGCAGTAATAGAATACTTAGGCTTATCTTGCAGCCCTTGTTTTAAGCGCGAATGCCCGCTTACGCACTTAAATTGCCTGATGCAAATTAAGCCACAACAAATCATCCATCACGTTTTATAAAATTATTATGTTATTTTCAATTATAAAAAAAATAGAAACAGTACCGCTAAAAACCCTCAGCCTGATAATTGTTGTGTTAGCCATGCTAATTACTACACAAATTCAGTACATTCAACATGGTTGGATAAACCCTGATTCTGTTTTATATTTAGAGGCCGCCAAACTATTTGCAACTGGCGAATGGAAAGCTGGTTTTGGTGTATTTCCATGGCCACTATACTCGTTGTGTATTGCCGCCACACATACGCTTACAACGCTTAGCATTCATCACTCGGCACAATTATTAAGTGTGATTTTTTTTGGCATTGCCAGCGCAAGTTTTATTAAAATAATTACGCTAGCGGGTGGCAAGCAAAGGCAAATACTCGCTGGGGCGCTCATACTTTTAAGCGCGCAATATTTAATGGGTGGCGCACTAGAAATGCTGATGCGTGACCAAGGATTTTGGGCTTTTTTCTTATTAAGCTTAGTATTTTTTGTGCAGTTTTATAAAAAACCCCAACTAATAGATGCCTTTTTTTGGCAAATCTGCATCATTATTGCCATGCTTTTTAGAATAGAAGCCATTACTTATTTATTATTACTACCAATAATTTTACTATTTAATAAAAAACACAATCTCAGCTCGCGATTGGTTAATTTAATCAAATGTAACTTTTTAAATATTGCTTTAGGCATTGCGATTATTGGTTTCTTACTTGCAAGCCCACAAGCCGCCAGCCAGTTTTTGGGTAGGCTTAACGAGGTTTTTAACGCCAATATTATCAGCGAACTTACAAAAATATTTACTCAAAAATCCAGCATTATGGCGTCGCAAGTGCTGGGTGATTATCTAGAAGAATTTGCAGTACCTGGCCTACTGTTGACATTTATTTACGTGATGATAATGAAAGCCGTGTTGGCCACGGGGCTTATTAATATTACGCTTGCTGGTTTTGCTATTAAAGCCAGACAGCACCTGATAGACAAAGAAACGTATAGAGTGCTTCGAGCAACTGCCATTATTGCTATTTTTAATATGGCATTAATTATTACCAAAGTCTTTGTATTATCTAGCCGCTACGTGTTGGCGTTATCGCTGGTGCTAATGATTTTTGCGGCCTTTTATTTGGCTGATTTATTTAAACACTTGGCCAGTAATAATTCGGGTAACAAGAAAAAATGGCTAGTAACCGCCCTGCTACTTTTTATGGCGCTCGGCTTAGTTAAAAATATTTTGCCAAAACAGCCAGGCTACAATCACATGCAAGATGCTGTTGCGTGGGTTAAAACTGACAACATAGTTAACAAGCCTGTGTTTTACGATGACACACGTGCTAAATATTATGCTGAAGAGCCCTTTGCAGGCACTTGGCCTGATAACTGGGCTAAAGTTGCAGATGCAATAAACGATAAAAGCATATGGCAATATGATTATTTAATCATCAACCAATCTAGCAAACAACCTGAGAAACAGTTATGGCTTAACGAGCAGTTGTTGCCACAATACGAAAAACTTAAAACTTTTTACGATGCTAAAGCTAAAAAATATACGCTTGTGTACAAAAAACGTGGCGTTAGCCAACCCTAAACCAAATTAAAACAATAATATGTCAAACATACAATTAAGTATTGTGATACCCACTTACAATTACGCACACACGTTAACCCGTGCTGTAACTTCTGTGGCTAATCAATTGTGTGATAAAACTGAGTTAATTGTCATTGATGATGGCTCAACCGATAATACGTCAGAAATATTAAGCCAACTTAAGTCACGTTTTGATTCGAAACTTAGCATCTATACCAAATCAAACGGCGGGCTAGCTGCAACGCGCAACTTTGGCATTAGCAAAGCTATAGGCAACTATTTGGTTTTTTTAGATGCCGATGATGAAATGTGTGATGGTGCGGTTGATGCGATTCAAACGCATCTGTTAAATAATTCAGCAGCCATGGTAATTGGCGGTCATTACTCTGTGTTTTCTAATGGTAAGCGCAAACTTCACATGCCAGCCGCGCTGCCAGACCAGCCACTAAAAAGGCTTGCAGGCTATTTACTTAATAAAACCGTTAGCATTTCAAACGGTGCATGCGTTATGCGTAAAGATATTTTTGATAAGGTGAAGTATCCAGAGCATTTTCGCAATTCGGAAGATATACCAATATTTGCCTATGTTTTAAGCCAGTTCAATTGCAGCACTCTACAGGTAGCATTGGCTAATATTTACAAACACGATGACAGCCTGCGTCATAATGCAGTTTTTGCGGATGCTGTAGGTTTGCAACTGGTAGATGAAGTGTTCTCGCCGCAAAGAATCCCACATGAGCTGCAGATACTAAAAAAGCCTTTTAAAGTACAACGTTTATTATCTCTATCGCGCGTGAGTTATGAGTCAGATCAATTTGAAAAAGCGCGTCATTATTACTTGAAAGCATTCAAACTAAACTGGCGCGTACTGTTTAATTGGCCATATACCAAAAAAGCCATTAAGTCATTTTTCAAGTAAGCTATTTATATACTATTTAATGAGTTGCGTTATTTTTTGCAGCATAATGCCTTGCTTTTCTGTTGGAATATTGGCAGCTATTAAGTAGCTTTTTAACAATAATTCTAGTCTATTAAAGCCTAACAACTTCATATCATCTTTATATCGCACTAGTCGTTTAAAACTTCTTACACGTGTATTAAAGTGTAAACGCCACAGAAAAACGCGCATATCAGCAATATCAATTAAGCCTAAATCACCTGCGTATGTACGAACAATATTACCAAAATGCAACGATTTAAAATGAATACCAAATTGATGTAAATTGGCAATAAATTGGCCTAGTTTAATACAATCTTCATCATGCAAATTGCCATCGTGGGTAAACTCACGTTGCAGTATAGTTTTTATGGTATCGCCCGCCAAGGGCAGGTAAAGCACTGCAGTGTTGCTCGATTCTGCAAAGTGGTACAGTTGAATAATGCTAATTGTTGGTATACCCAGCTTTAGTAATCGCTCCGCATTTCTACAAAAGCTGCGCGCGTTAGAATAAAGCTGGCTGCTGGTAAAAATACCGCGCAATCTGAATATTTTTAATATGTTGCCGTCTGCCAGCAGTAGCACCTTAACGCCACGCTCATCCTGCTCTAATACAGAAGCGCCTAGTTGCATTGCTGCAAACTCGGCTTGTGTAATTAAATGGCTTTTTCTAAATATCAACTGAGTAATGACGCGATATTGGGTAGGTGATTTATTTGGTTGGCTTGGCAGTAAGCTTGCCAATCAGGCACTTCTGTCCAATCACTAATAAACACAAAATCAAGCCCTGCACGTGTGGCAGATTCATAGTCATATTTGCTGTCTCCTATAAATAATGCGGGTTGGCTAATATTAGCATTCGCCTTTTCACGAGCTAGCACTTCATCTTTATTATCGGGGCTACCGAATAAACCGCCATCAAACAGTTTATCAATTTTTCTTTTTGCAAACAAATCCCTAATTTCCTGCTGATCGCCACCTGATAAAATCAGCCAATTAGCTTTACTTGCATCGCGCAAATCAAACAAGCCTTTGGCTAAGTCACATTGCATTAAACCCACCTCTAGCTCTTTACTAAAGCCATCTAATAAAGCTTTTATGGCTGCATCGGTAACAGGTTCTTGCAATACTTCGCGCAAATACCAATCAAATTTATGATACCGCGAAATTCCACCTAATTTCACATGATAATCGACTAATGCTTGGGCTTGCGCATCGCCTGCACCAAGATTTTTTGCCGTGCGAAAGTAGGCCTGTGTTTTCACAATATTAGAATCCAGCACTACACCATCGCAATCGAACACAATGGTTTTATATTTTTTAATATCAATATTCAAACTTTAATTCCATAACAATCTAATAAACAATAAACTTAAAGCCAATAAAAAAGGGCTGTGCATCACGCATAGCCCTTATTGTAGCTTAGCGTAAACTACGCAGGCTTAATGGCACTGGCTTCTTTAGCTAACTTGGTAATGTGCGCCCAATCTTTACGAGCTACCGCATCTGCTGGCGTTAACCATGTACCGCCACACACCACAACATTGGGTAAGCTCAAAAATTGAGGTGCGCTATCAACCGTTACACCACCAGTTGGGCAAAATTTCACATCGCCAAATGGTCCGGCAAAGCCTTTAAGTAAATTAATACCACCAACTGCCACCGCTGGAAACAACTTCAAGAAGAAATAATCATCTGCATTAGCCGTCATAATTTCGCTGCCTGTTGAAACGCCAGGCAGTAAGGGCAGACCAATTTTACGTGTAAATTGACCTAACTCTGTGGTGTAACCTGGGCTAACTGCAAACTTACAACCTGCATCTAAGCTGGCTTGCGCATCTTTTAAATTACGCACCGTGCCGCTACCCATAATCGCATCGGGTACGTGTTTGGCAATTTGCTCCATGGCTTGCAAGGCGCATGATGAGCGCAGCGTCACTTCTAATACGCGAATACCGCCTGCTAAAAG
>JANMNC010000194.1:0-2458 GCA_031373695.1 Methylotenera sp.
CTCGCACCACCTTGGCACTTCATTCCACTTCAAACGACTATAAGCTGAATGCAATCTGATTGTCATTTTTTTTCGTGCTTCGCTGCCTAGCTTATCAACAAATATTTTTTGGTCTTCAAAGTAAGTTAAAAACTCATAACCTGCATCCCAGCAGGTAATGGGAAGATTAAGGCAAAGCTCTATTAATAATAGCCCACCACTTCTGTCATATACTCCAGCTTTATAACCAACTGTTTTAAAAATAAAGGTTGGTGTATGTTGCGGCATACCGTCTCTCCAACCCCAAGTTAAAAATTTATCCGACGTTTCTTCTTCTACTGATGGGTCAAGCCCATTTCTTGAAACGCCGTAATTTCCATGCTGTCCAACGAAATAAAGTGCTCCCAAATCAACTCTCTGTGCAGTCAATAACTTAAATATCTCATCCGTATCAAAGCTATTACTTGTGAATATAAACTTAGGATTTTTAGGCCAATTTAATTTTTGGGCAGCTATAGTTAAATCATTAAAACCTTCTAAGTAACACACAGGCAAAAGCTCGAACACCAAATTAGACAAAATACCTGAAAGGG
Source organism: Methylotenera sp. (assembly GCA_031373695.1). Classification (GTDB taxonomy): domain Bacteria; phylum Pseudomonadota; class Gammaproteobacteria; order Burkholderiales; family Methylophilaceae; genus Methylotenera_A. The sequence continues at coordinate 573 of JANMNC010000194.1, forward strand.
ATTGCTTGGGCCCATTCTTAAGTTGGCTGCATAAGCTCTGCCTGAGGGCATAATCAGGTTTTTTACTGATTTTAAATTCTTTAGAAGTAAGCAACTGAGGCACTTGACCTAAAGCAAGCTCAAGTTTTATTTGCTCTTTTTTTGGTAAATAACTATTAATAATTACCGCATCGTCATCTCGTTTCCAAAGCTCAAGAAACTTACCTAAAAGTTGATAACCCCATTTCAGCACGCGTTTCTTATAAGATATTTTGGATACGGCAAAATCTATTTGAAAACTATCAGATTTGCCTCCGACAATTACATCTACTAAATTACTTTTTACTTCAAGCAAGTTTAAGATTCTTGCGTATAGAGCGTTGTTCCACTGATCATCGTTAATAGCCCATATTGCGGAATAAGAGTCTTTTGGTGCTAAAGAGTAAGTTTCCAAAAATACTGATGTGCCGCTTAATTCATAAGCGTTAAGGCAGCTCTCTAGCGTTTTGACACGATTAAATACTACGTCTACATACCGCCTAAACCAATGCCCCAAAACTAACTTCCAAAAACTTTCACCATGTTTCGTAGCATGATAATCATTTAATATTTTACAAAAAAAAGGAAATAACTCGTTTTCAAGAACGCGAGCCTCAGCATAATCCAAATCTTTCTGCATCTTACCTAGCCCATAAGGCTCTGCAACGATAGCATCCATGCTTTGCCAAATATGTTGCCTGCCGTGAAGTCTGCACCAGTCACCGAGAAAAACGACTGGGCGGTCAAATTTCCAAGTGCTCTCATGTGCAGTAGTTATTAAATAGCGTGGTGTGTTGTTCATAAAAAATCATTGTAGGTAATTAAATTTAAAATTACTCAAGTATTGATCTCTTATACAAGTAGTTTAAATAAAAAATTAAATTATTGATCAGTAAACTAAATTACTGAATTTGCTCATATTAAAGAAGCTACAATTGAATGTTCTGCTCGTAACATTGCAACACCTCTAACTACGGGATAAGCAATGCCAACTTGCCTAGCTAAAAAAATATCACTCTGGTCTGTCATGGGACTTGCCGTGAATGGACACTGCCAACTTATTTTCACATCATCTTTGTTTTTTTGCACCAAGTTTTTTTTAGTTATCAATATTACTCCACTGGGATTTAGCGGGTTATCACAAACATCTAGCAATCCATATTCGACTACATTGCCTAGCTTCTCAGCAATTGATTTAAGGCCTGATACATACCCATGGCCGAGCATTCTTTTCTGCGCCAATTCTGTCGCTAGCTCATAAATTGGCTCAATTAGTACTACTGCTTTACGTGCTACTCTTAGTAACTCTGTAATAGCAGCCAATTCTTTTCCGCCGTTAGGCTCTAGTGAATGGGATGTATAAATAACATCAACAGAATTGTCCGCTAATGGAATTCTAAACAAGTCACCTACAAACAGTTTTGCATTTACTGAGTTCTGTGCAACCCACTCCTGTCCAACTTTAATTCTTGACCAGCTTACATCTAATCCCAAAGCGTTAATATTTTCTGAATCAAATAGTTTCAATACACCACTTAGTGTAGTCGCTTCACCTACACCAACTTCTAATAATGAATCACCAGACCCAATGTAAGGCCTAATAAAACTTGCAAGTTGACCGCACCATTGATTAGCGTAATCAGGATTTTTTCGAGCACTTGCTACGTAACTGCCTGCCTGCAAATCATATGCAACCAATGTGCTGAATAATAAATTTTCTTTGCGAGATATGTTGCCTCTTGCCCATGCCATTGCATTTTCACCTTTTGTATACGCATCACGCATACCAGTAATCAAATAAGTAAGTTCATTTAAGTCAGATTTCATTTATATATCTTTCAGCAACTTTTAATAGTTTCACGCTAGTA
>JANMNC010000199.1:0-64191 GCA_031373695.1 Methylotenera sp.
ATGACGTAGTCCTATGTTAAGTTATTGTTAATATTAACAATAACTTAACATATCTTTAGGCATTATCACGATTAAAAACCTGCAAAATCTGTTTCGATAAATCTTGCCAATTGTAATATGCTTCAACATGCGCACGGGTATTGCTTGATAAGGTATTAAGTGTCTTGGTATCCGCTAAAATTTCAGTGATTTTTTTTGCCATGGCGTGAGCATCGTTTGGTGCTATTAAATATCCTGTTTTATTGGGTATAACTAAGCCACGATAAAACAAAAAATCCCAAGCGATGCTAGGTAAGCCCATTGCGGTGGCTTCTAGACAAGTTCCTGGCAGGCCTTCGTAATACGAGGTTGAAGCATATAGCTTACTAGTTTCATAGTAGCCTTGCATTTCAGAAAAACTCACTTTGCCTGTTAATTCCACGTTATTGGCGTAAATAGCCAATTGTGTGCTTACCCAAACATCATCGTCACCATAGCCAACAATTAAAATACGAATATCACTCTTTTGTTTTATGAGGGCATTGCAAACGGCTACCATTGCCCTGCTACCCTTGCGCTGCTCAATACGGCCACAAAACAACACGTCATACGTTTTTAAAGCATTTATATTGGGCTTAAAAGCCGCTAAGTCTGCGCCGTTAGGAATAATGGTTATTGGTTTATCAATACCGTAAGTAAGCAGCTCTTGGCGGCCTTGCTCAGTAAGCGTGATAATTTTCGCTGCTTGTTTAAAAATACGCAGTTCTATCCAGCGTTTAAAGGCTATCTCTAGCCTGCTCCACTGACTTACAAAGTAAGGCTGGCTATAAAACTTGCCTGACATGCCAATATAAGTAGTGTGGGCAGTGAGTATCAATGCAATGTGCTTAGGCAAGAATAAGCCTGGAATAAGTGGCGGAATATGTAAATTTACAAACTGAATTTTCTTGTCTGCGTGCAATTGAATCAACAACTTACGCGCAGCCAGTATCCAAAAAAGTAAATTAAAACGGCTAGAGGTAAAGGCTATATGAATAATCTCCACACCTTTATAGGTTCGAGCTACGCGGTGCTCGTCGCCTGTAATCAAATAAATTTTAGGATGATTTTCGGGCAGATTCATTAGAAATGAATCTAGGTAGCGCGCTATACCACCAACACCATAAAACTGAGGGTAAATAATTGCTATCAATTTAGAGTTTTTCCATTTACAAATAGGCTTATTGCGCGTTGTATTAAGTGAGCTAAATCACAAAGTAAGTAAAATTAAATACTCGGGCAAGTAGGCCTGCCAAAACAACGGCTATAACCAATATTAAACCAATCCAAAATAGTCGATTACTTTGATAAAAGGTCAGTTTTATTTGGTCGTATCCTAAAATTAGGCCTAGTGAGATTGCCAGTATCGACCAATAGGCATAACGATTCACTGTTGCAATGCCTATTATTGAAAGTGCCATTAAATATAACACACCTGATAAAATCAGCATTTTGGATGCTAATGCTTGTTTGTCGTCAGCAACTTTATATTGCATTCCAAAAGCCACTATCCCGATAATTAGCCAAAAAACTGGCCAAAATAAAAAGTTGCTCTTGATATAATCAACTTTGGTGGCTTTAACTACATCTTGGCCAACACCGCAGCCAGATGCATATTGACACTGATACGCAGGCACTAAAAAGTAAAGCTCTGAGTTGAATACTTTAAGCCTATGTTCTAAATAAGCCATTGGATGCCGTATTATTGCTGTTACCCAAAAATCCTTAAGCGCACGTCTTTCGACAAGCATGTCTTCTGAAATATTATTTCCTGAACCAAAAACTTGGGTGCTCGATTTACACTTACCCCAAGGGCTAAATGGATCCCACCAAAATGGTGTGTAACATTGCATTAAATCACTTTTAGAAATATTGGTGCTTGCAGGAAGTATTTGCAAATCATTCGCATTTTTCGCTATCCCCACAATATCAAATAAAAATAATGCGTAGATGGGCTCTACTGTTCTTGCTTCAATCAGGTGTTTGTTGATTACATGTGATAGTGGCAATGCTGCAACGGTGATAAGTATTGAGCATAGTAATGGCTTGATGATTTTAGCCTGCCAAAATGGGTTTAAATACATAAAAACAATTATCGGCCCTAAAGCAAAAATACCATTTGCCCTAACTAAAAATGCATATATAAGCAATACTAAAGAGGCGCCATAAAGCAACACAGGTATTTGCTTATTCTGAATTTTAAAATAAAAAATGAGGCCAAAAGCCGCCACAAAAGTTGATGCCATACCGACGTCTTTAAACAAATATCCGTTGTGATACATCAGTACTGGGAAAAACCCCATCAGTAAAACGGCAAGTGCTGAGCGCTTCTTAGCAACTTTAAGCAACCCTAATGCAATTAAACACAAGCCAAGCCAGTGAAAAGCAAGATGAAACATCAACATAGCAGGTGCAGCATCCATAATACGAAGCAGGTGCGACCATAAATAAGCCATTACTGGGGGATGCATATCGCTAAAGCTACGCAACACAGCCTCACTGTATTGCACATTACTATCTGAAGTCATTTGTCCAGGGTAATGGATACCAAAATTAAATAGAAAAAATAAAAAAGTGAGTGCCCATATTGACTGCACATTCATTTTATCTTCAATGTACTGAAACATTTAATACTCTTAATTCAGTAATAAACGACCACTCGAATTCGAGCGGTTCATAGTGGTTTTTCATGAAAACAATGCCTCCAACTCGGCAACCAATCTTGGCCAAGCGTAATGCTCAATCATTTTCTGTCTTCCTGCCTGCTCCATTTTTGCTTTTTGCTGTGGATTTGCAAGAATGGTCTTCACTGCATTTGATAATGCATTGGCATCTGCTGCCGGTACTAACTCACCGACAACTTTATGTTCAAGCACCTCTGGCACACCACCAACATTGGTTGCTAGCAAGCACGTGCCAGAGGCCAACGCCTCTAAAACCACCAATGGGCATGGGTCTTGCCATACAGATGGCAGAATCACCAAATCTACCGCAGAATACAAATATTTAAGTTTTTCATGCGCTATATAGCCAGTAAAAATAATGGATTGGCTCACGGATTTGGCTAGCTCTACTAATGATTGCTCATAAGTAGTTTTAGCTGCTCCACCAAAAAAAGAGCTGCCAGCAATCACTAATCTAGTATTTGGTCGTTTGGCGTGTATTTGCTCAAACGCTTTAATTAGAATATGCACCCCTTTAAGCTCGGTAAGCCGCCCTACATATAACAAATAGGTTTTACCTGGCTCAATAGCAAGCACATCTTTAAGTTGGGTAATTGCCTCGCACCCATACGGTTTAAATACTTCTGGGTCTGTTGCATTAAATACCACCGTAAATTTATCTGCGAATTCAGGGAAGTGCTGTATAGAAGCGCGACGAATGTAATCGCTAACACAAATAATGGTGTTTACTTTTTTTAAGGCATGGCGATAAAATGGCCTAAAAAGCTTGATGCATAAATGCTCATTGTGCATATGTAAAAAGATTTTTTGCTGCGGCATTTTACGCATAAATAATAGCAAGTTTGGTTCATTGTGAATCACCACCACATCAAAATGGCGCACATGCTTTGCCATACGCAGACCGTATGAAGACACATTTTGTATTTTAGCTAAATAACGTAGTGGATTACGCCAGGTGACTTTTTCTTTTAAATCATGAAAAAACTGCTCGGTTTTAGTCCAATTAATGCCGATATAACTAACACCTGCTGAACCCACCGCATTGGCTGGGCGTGACACAATGGTAGTGTTGAATTTATCTTGATCTAGCCGCTTAGACACTTCATGCACCCAATGCTCAACCGCACCACCTTTTACTGGTGGCACTGGCAATAACTCTGGCACTACAATAGCTAGGCTTATTTTTGTTGTGACTACATTCAACATTAAATTTTCTTGATTACTCTTTAAACACTTATTTCAAAATAAGTTGTTGCGCCGTGGCTTAGCTTACTAATATCAAGCTCAAACTCTATGCTAGTGTCTGTTTGTTTCACATTGATGGCATCTTGGCGTTGTCCACGCAAATTGGTTGAAAATACTTTTAATTGCCCTTTATTCACATTTTTTAATGCTAGCTTTATTTTTGCTGTTTTAATAATGACAGGTTTTTTCCCCAAATCTAGCACCAGTGTTTCAGTGCTATCACTAAAGTGCATATCGGTGTTTCTAGCATCCGTTGCCAGTACCACCAGTAGCCGCTTACTTGTATTTATGGGCTGATTATCCATAGCCGATACCGCCACTAACGCAGGGCCATCTGCAGACAATACCGACAACTGATTTAAACTAATTGGTTTGAACTCATCAAACACAACAGCCTCAGTATTTTGCGTTATCACAATCATGCGTTTTTGTTGGGTATCTAGCAAAATCTCACCTGTATCACTTTGGTATAGGCCAGTTTCAGGGTTAGTTAAATTACTTGCACTAATTAACTTTGCATCACGCAGGTTTTGCACTCTTGCCACCCATTTATCATCTGCAATCAGCTTTACTTTGTTGGCTTTGTAAGCCAACCCACTGGCATATTCTGTAAAAAAATTATCTAGTTTTAGACCAAAACTTAGCGTTGGCTGCACAGTTTTATTGACGCCATTTTTATTAAGCCTCAAGCCTGTTTTATTGAAATCTACTTCAGCAGTGTGCGCTACTCTAGTTTTAACAGTTGGTTTTGGCTGCCAATCTATACCCATGCCCGTCACTAAACTGAGCTTGCTGATATCAGTTGGGGTATAACCTAAGTGGGCACTATTATCAAAAGCGTCTTGCGGCGTGAGTTTAACGCTAACCGTATTTACTGCAGGGGCAACATCACCGCGCAAATACAGCAAGGCGGCTAGCGTTTCCGTAGCGCGGGCAATAGGGTCTAGCCCTACTGCGAATGGATAAATAGTGCTTTTTCGACCATTGTTTCCAGCGTAACTTAAATCTACTGCACCAAAATGCTGACAAATGCCATCCCAGCTTTGCAGCGCGGCATAAGCAGGAATAGCTAAACCAGACTCACGACGATATTGGTTCCAAAACACCTGTCCATATTCGGTCACCGTAAAAGCCTTTCCGATATGTTTATTAGCTGCCAGTTCTTGAATATAACCTGCATTATTTTTCAGCATACTGTCTTGGCGTACACGTATTTTATTTGTGTCTAAATATTCGGGGTGAGCAAAATAATTGTGCATATCTACCCAATCAAATTGCCCACGACTAGCTTGTGCCGCAGGTGCCAACCAAAAATTGTAGCTAGTTACCTGCCCTTTAAACCCAAGCTGGCGCAAATGCTTGGTCATCCAACCTGCTGTCGATTTTTCAGTATCTACAAAAAATGCCTGTAAATCTGACATGCGGCGAGATGTCCAGGCGTCAGGCTTGGGGAAGTTAATTTGATTAAAGTCAATATTTTCATCAGCGTTTAGCTCCCCGCTCCAAGCCTCTTTTAGCGCTTTATTGTTGCCATATTTTACTTTTAGCCATTTAGCAAAATAAGGTTTGGTTTCTGGTCTTACGCCCTCACGGTTAACATAAACCATATTCCCTTCATTTACCAAAATCATGCCTGCAAAAGCAGGGTCTTTAATGGTAGGTATGCTGGTATATGGATTAACACCACTGTACATAGTGGTAATAAGATTTTTCCAGTGCTGTTGTTTTTCAGGGTTGAAATATACGCCACCAATTAAATCTTTTTCACCCTTCCAGCGCTCTGAAATATTACCGTAGCCGCCGTTATAACTGCTTGAGCCATTTAATATGTAATAAATACCGTTTTTTTTCAGGGTTGCTAGTAGGTAATGAAGGTTGTCTAGTTGGGTTGGGTTGTAGTCAAAATCTTTTAGCTGACCTTGCATTAAAGTATCTTCAGCAAAATCTAAACGCACCATATTGTAGCCACGCATTTTAAATTGCTGCACATACAAATCGACTAGCGTATGGTTAGGAAACCCACCATTTACAGTCGCAAACCCTAAAGAACCAATTAAAAATCGTTGGGGTTTGTGAATGGTATTTTCAAAAGCAAAAAAACCTTGTTTACTCACAATAATGTGCGTATCGATAGGCTTTATATTTTCAGATAATTTAGAAAAATCTAAAATACTGCCTGGCTCTATCATTAATGAAATATCTTTAACTGGCACCCAGCTGTTTTCAGCAGCCTCAGTTGGCAAAAAAGTACTGCCCACTAGCATCAGCGCACAAATAAACGAAAAACTGAGTATTGATTTCATATTTTTGAGTATAAATTTACGCATTTAACTGACGATAGGTAGATGCAAGACTGGCTGAAATCTGCTGATATCCACGTACTTTATGAACGTAGGCAATGCCTTTTTTCTGCATATTATTTGCGTATTGGGCATCATTAAGTATTCGTAGCGCAGCACTTGCAAAATTTTCAGCATCTAGCGTCACACATTCGGCAGCGCCACTTTCTTGTGCAACTAATACTTGGTCTGGGTTATCGTTCATCACTACTGGCAAACCTAGCGCCATGTATTCAACTGCTTTTGTAGGTGAGCCCATATCTAACAAATAGCCACGAGGGATTGGTGACAGCCCTATCTCAGCCGCCGTTACATATTGCCAGGCCTCAGCCATTGGTAGCCAACCTGTCCATAAAATATACTGGGACACTCCCAATCTTTCGGACTCTGATTTCAGCCATGTGCGGTGATTGGTATCTTCGGTATCACCTGCCAGAACGAGCGCTATATTTGGTACTTGTTCACGCAAAATATTTAACATACCAAATAAAATTTCTATTTGCCGCACTTGATCGAGCGTGCCCAAATATATTAAAACACGTTTGCCAATCAAAAATGAATGACTGCTGGGCAAGGATCTTTGCTCTGCCGCTTCTAGATCGACACCCATGGGTACTGGCGTCATTTTTTTAGGGTCTATGCCGTGTTGAGTCATCGCTTCAAGCATATTTTGGCTTTGCACAAAAATATGGTCTGCATTGGGTAAAATAATTTTGTAGAGCAATTTTTGCCCAAACAAACCCTGCAAAAGTGGAAACCAATAGTACATACCAGCATTTGTACCACGCGCCTTTGCACGCTGTATTTGGCCTTCTGACTGTGGGTATGATAGCCAATAGTAAAATGGCTTTTTTTTAATTTTGCACATTACAATTGCCAGTAAAGCGATAACCGTCATATCGCGCACTTGCACAGCTTGATATTGTTGGTAATTACTGGTTACCAGTACTTTAGCTTGATGTAAAAACTTAGTAACGTATTGCGCTGCGCGATTTTTTGGTAATTTGCATAAATCGGCTTTACCCGCAGGCCAAATTACGGGCTGGGCTGGGTTATAAGTTACATCTGCATCTGTGACTAAGTCGCAGGTTATGCCAAAGCGTGGTAAGTATTGACCAAATAAAATGGTTACGTCAGCTCTAAAAGTAGGCCATTGCTCAGCTGTTAAATAAAGAATGTGCATTGACTGTATGCTAACGCAGCAACTTTAAGCTTTTATGAAATGTTTAGATTTTTACTGTATCAAGATTGATGTTTGATTCACGCCATTGTTGTTGCATTAAAAATGCTGCATAAGCCAGCAATATAGAAATAATCATTTCGTGCACCAGTAGATTAACTTGTGAATCGCCATAAATTAAAAATAACAAAGTAATTGCGATACCACTTTGCATAGCTAAGCAATCTGCTTTCACTTGCTTGTTTTGAGATTTTTTCCACAAGCCGCTTAGTTGCATCCAAGCAACTATAAAAATCAAGACGTATAACACCAAGCCAACCATGCCTACATCCCACAATAAAGTAGAAATAGTGGTTAAATTAATGCCATAACCTGGATAAAGTGCTGCCATATGCCCCGCTTGGTAACCAGATCCATAAGAGCTGCCCAAGCCATGGCCGAATAAAAAACTAATAGGGTCTTGCCAGCTATGCAGTTTCCACCAAAAACTCATTGCTGTAGTGCGGTTTAAAAATGAGGTGCCATAGCCTACATCTTGCAAGTTATAGCTTATGGTGTCTGCAATTGCTTCGCTGAAGGTGGTATTTAACAAAAAGTAAACATAAAAATAAGCTAGCGCAATTGTAGCCATAAACATGGCAGCAATAATAGGGATATATTTACCAGGCTCGCGCATGAGATCTTTACGCATCAATACCAAGGCCATCAGTGGCAGCATTACGACCACTATTTTGGTTTCACCCAATACTAAGGGCAGCAATAAAATACAGCTATACAGCTGTAAGCGTGCTGTATTAATTAAGCCTACTTTCCAACGTGAAAATACAAAGGCAAATGCTAGCAGCACAAATGTAACCATAATAGCGTTGGGGCTACCACCGTCTAAATTAGCACCCATAGTGCCAGCCACCACATCGGTGGCTTGACCACCGCCTGCCAGGCCACCACGTAATGGCACTAAAATAAACCGTTCAAACAAAGCAAAGGGCAATTGTAAGAACGCAATACCTAATAATATTTTTAACCATTTATCAAAATCGTCTTTGCTAAACATCATAGTAACCATGGCTAACATTAAACCAAACGTTTGAAAATATCGTTTAAAACCACCAAATAACTCACCGAAACTATGTAGATGACTGATAGTTGAAAAAATAGTGTAAACAGAGAAAATAATTGCTACCCAAATAAATAAGGGTACATGCTTATTTTTTTTGCGGTTTAAATCAAATAAATTGAGTAAGCCTGTCACCCACAGCAGCATTGCCATCAGTGAAATTGCCCATAAAGCTCTTGATAAACCATGTCCGGCCATATCGAGCAAGGCTGGCGTTGATAAGCCCAGCACAATTACAATTTGTATGGTTATTTTTGGTATCGCCAACAAAAACAACCCCACTACACCGCCCACTGCCAAACCTATAAAAATAGGGTTGGCAGTAACTGCAATCATACCAAATAGCCAAGCTAGCATAAGAGCTGCCAGTATAAAAGCTAGTTTAGTCCACAGCGATTGGGTTCTATTTACGCTAATCATTACAATTACTTAATTCCATTATTTGATTCAATTATTCTATTGACGACACTTAAAAACACTGGCTCAATTTTGCTCCAAATATATGCTTCACCAGAGTTTGCTGTGTGCAGCTTTAGCAAAGGTAGCTTTGCTAAGTTGGCATGTAACTCAAAAATAGCGATTGCTAGTGACTGCGGATGATAATCAAATATCAAACCATTGTGCCAATTTTGTACGTAGCGTGTGTGTGTGCGTATATTGCTTGCCAGCACAGGTAAGCCCGCTACTAAATACTCAAATAATTTAGTCGGCGGATTAAATTGGTACCATGGCTTATCTTCCCATAAACAAATACCCGCATCGGCTTGTGCTAAGTGGCTTGGCACTTGGCTACCAGGCACTCGGCCAGTAACACTGACGTAATCTGTAATATTTAGCTCGGTAATACGTGTTTTGCAATAGGTAAGTTGTTCATCACTCGCCCCGATAATAGTAAGATGCGCGTTTATTTTTTGTTGTGCTACTAATGACATGGCCTCTAGCATCACATCGCGACCACGTTCTTTTATAACGGAGCCTATATAAATAAGCTTTAGCGTTGGTGTAAAAGCTGTCGTGATTTCAGGCTTGTTTGGCTTCGCCAAAAAACTATCTGCTACCCCCATATAAATCATCTGGGTGCTTTTAACACCATGTTTCAGCAAGTCATCACGATGCTCTTCCCCTATAGGCATCACTAAAGTGGCTTTTTTTGCACCTAAAAAAATTAATTTTTGCATGGCTGCAGCCAGCATAAAACGTAGCGGCGAAAATGTATTAGGCATGCATGCTAAATGGCTAGGATGTTCGTTCCAATATACACAGCTAGGTATAACACCAATCAGCAATGCCACACTGGATACACCAGAATGTAACAACACCACGACATCAGGTTTTTGTTGTTTAATATATTGCGCACATTTAATAATATAAGTTAGCCAACCCAGCTTACCCCCCCGCACATTAAAAGTTTCATAATATGTATTGGGGTGTAATAACTCTGCTTGAGTAATAATATGCTGGCTCACAATGGTGAGCTGGTAGGCTTTTGCAAGTGCAGTTGTACGATAAGAGAAATCTAAAAAACCAGGTTGTTCTTCAGAAAACAGTGTAATAGCAACACATTTTTTTAGCGCTTTAATCATTTTAATTAGCGTATTTCGCGACTTTTTCTGCGCGCAAGTAAATACCTTGTGCCAATAAATATTTCTTGAACAAAAGCGGTTAAACCAAAATATTTAGCAGAGCGCAGCCATTGATACGCAATTCTTGATGGCTTTTGCGCATCTACCAGTGCTTTCATAAAAAAAGCTGCACGACCTGCTAAATATGCACGCTCTATTTTAGGCTTATCTACCTCGCGCCTACGGTGATGGTGTGAAACGACTATTTCAGGGCAATAGTTACCCTGCTGGCCTGCGCTCAAAGCACGCAACAACACATCGCAATCTTCGCAAGGAAAAGGTGTGCCAGAGCCCATTAGAGGGTCAAATCCACTCAGTTTTTGTAGCTCGCTTTTTCTAAAAGCAAAGTTAGCACCGTGGATTGCACCTGGGCGTATATAGGAGAAAGGTGCAAAGTGTTGGCTTTCCATGCTTAGCATAATCGTCCAAGGCAAATCTTCGGGATCATGCAGCAATACTCTACCACCTACAAAACTGGTGCTTTCATTTTTAAATGCTGCAATCAAGCTGTCTACATAATCTGGTGCTGGATAGCAGTCGTCATCAGTAAACCCCACAATATTGGCTTGCGCCTTTATCCACCCAGCATTTCTGGCATTTGATAAACCTGTAATTTTTTCATGCACAACTGTGACTGGTATGCTACTTTTTGCAGCAAACTCGGCTAAAAGTATTGGGGTTTCATCGGTACTATTGTTATCTACAAAAATAATTTCCCACGCTATATCCGTTTTAATGGCCGCTAATGATTCAAAATGTTGCGGTAAAAACATAGCGCGATTACGCGTGCAAATGACTAAAGATAATAAAATAGTTTGTTCGCTTTTATTTTCAATGTTCAATACTTGCGCATCGCATTGCTTTAACATTTCTATTTTTAATAAGTTTTCATCCATAATATTTCATCCCTAACAATGCCGCCTTCTAAGCAAGGTGTAGCCGCAAATCTTGACGTAACACCTTGATTTCTTGCCAATAAAGCAGCCTAACCGACATAAGAAAAACGCTGCCAATGATGATTGCCTTTGCTAGCGCCACATTGAGAGCAGACAGATGAACTAGCGCTTTTATTGCAAATAAATTGTGTGTAAAAATCCACGCTAAAGCAATTATTAATGTGATGACAGCGGCGGCTTTTAACGCAGAAAAATATTCAGAAAAAGAATAACGAATAACTCTGCGTGATAACCACAAGCTTATTGGTAATATCAGCAATGTTTTTATGGGGCTAGCTGCTGCTGCTGCCAGCATACCAAATTGACTTAGCACAGCTAATAGACTTAAAGAGACGATGGTATTGATTAACATAAGTGTAAAAAATGATTTGTTTCTGTTATTTGCCAATAATACAAAGCCATTTAATGTGCCATAACCTGCCATTAATCCCGTTAAAAGTAGTATTTGCGCCACGGGTGCGCTGGCTAACCATTTAGCACCAAACACTAAGGGAATCCAATCGGTAGATAGCGCCATGGCCGCCATGAATAGTGGCACTGTAATGAGTGACGAAAACTTAACTGATGATAAAAACAATTGTTTTAAGCGTTGCGGATTATCTTGTACACGCCCAAATGCTGAGGCAATGACACCTGTAACCGATTGCACAACACCATCGTATAGCACTTGAAATATTTTTTTACCCATAGCGTAAAAGCCTAAATCACGCATGCCAAACATGCTGCCGATAATAAGCGTATCTGCCGATTGTGTTAATACGTCTAGAATTCGGCTGCAAACGATTCCCCAGCCACCTTGCAAAGCCTTTTTTAAATAAGCCATTTCAAAATCAAATGAAGGCCGCCATTTGCTTAATTTAAAGCAGTAAAAACTATCAATAATCACTTCTGTTAATTGCTTAAAAACCAAACTCCATATGCCATAACCTATAATGGCTAAAATAATGGCAATGGCAGAGCTAACTGAAATAGCCACCAGTGAGCGAATAGCCAAACCTTTATAATCCATTTGGCGACGTAATAGTGCTTCTGGAATTTTCGCAGCAGCAGAAATAGGCAAGGTAAATGCTAGCGCAATCATCGCCCACACTGCATTAGAATTTGTTTTATCTGGGTTTATGTAGCCTGCAAGCAAAAGTGCTACCAACACCGCGCTTATTAATAATGATACAACTAGTTGAAACCACCAAATACCAAGCTCGGTAAGCCTTGCAGCGCTGTGGTTATACACAATATATTCGGCCAAACCCAAATCTGCAATCACTGCCAGCAAAAAAAGCCAACCTAGAATATAGCTTATTAGGCCTATTTCTTCTGGATTTAGTATGCGCGTTAAAATAAAAAAAACTAATAGCGTAGCAACTCGCGTACCCCAGCTTCTCATTGCAGACCAAGCCACTGCACCCACCACGCCATTTTTTGCAATGCTGTTCAATTGACAGCTTCAGATTGATTATTAGCAGTTTTACTGTTGTTTGATTTTTTTTGTTGCTTAACGTAATGCACAAGCGCACTGGCTGCTTTTTGCAAGGTAGATAAATCTTTAACGAATAACGCTGAAGGGTATTGTGATGTCCACGCGCGGTAAAAATCGCCTAGCTTTCCATAACTATTATCAACAACCACATGCGGCTTATTCATTAAAACACTTAAAATATGTGCGTGTAATCTGTCGGTAAAAACGATATTGCCCCTGCTTAACAAGCTGATGCCTCGCTCAAGCCTTAGCTTAGCCAGTAAATTCCATATCACTAATAAAACACGATTGTTAGGGTCTATAAAACTAAAAAAAACTCTAAATAAATGGTGCATTTCAATACGGATAATTAACTGTTCTTTTTTCGATATTTCTAACCAATCAGCTGTTTGGCTTGTGGCAGAGTTACTAAACTCAATCGCACTTATACTGGCTGTTAAAGATTTCTCAGTATCCGTTCTAGAAAGTACAAAGCAGTCTACAGTAGGCAATGTTTTGGTAGGTATTGAACCTATAAAAAACGCCATGTCTGGGCATAAAATATTGCTAGAAGTAAAGTATTGCTGCGCAATTGCAAGACTCTCATGGCTGCGTACTAATAAAGTAAAGTTACCGTGATTTTTAATTACTTCAGCTGTTTCTGCAGCGCTATGAGCATCTTCAAAGTAAATGGTTTGCGGTAATTGTATGATTGGTAATTGAGTAAAATCGCGTAGTACTTGTAACTTAAAATTATGTAAGTGTGGCCACAAAGTACCAAAATTACCACCACCATGAATCAATAAAATACTGTTTTTATTGATTATTTTTTTTATTTGGTTGAGATTATAGTTTTTATAATCAGATATATAACTCGGCTTTAACCCTCTACTTTTTAAATAAGCAATTTCACCCAGCCAAATTAAGCTATCGCCCACGTTAGGATGGTGTGGGTAATCAAGCAAAATAACATGTGCATTACTAGGAATAATGTCATCGAGTACGCTACGTGCTTTATTTTGCAAATCTGCAATTACTTGCGCATTTTCTTTAAAGTTAAGTGAATTCACCATGACACACAATCAAACATAAGCTTTCACCTAATGAGTGACTAAGCCTTAGCTTTGCCCCATTAAACGTACGCGTTGCTCAGGTGTTACTGTGCCTAATAAATCGCCTGCAAATCTGGCTTGCAAGTTATAAGCCGCATCTATATCTGAAGTAATAGTTGATGAAGACAAGCTAGATACGCGCATTAACAAACCATCTGGAATACTGCCACTTAATGCATATTGCAACTTAATTTTTTTTGTTTCCCAGCCTGGGTAACCTACTTTTTTTCCAGTAGTTAGCCAATAGGTAATTGGCTCTATTCGGCCAGATTTAATGGCTAATAGACGTAATACAGGAATATCTCCATAACTTGTATTAAGTTGGCCTTTAAGAATACTATTTACTGCAAATCCCTGCCCGCCGTAGCAACCCTCTGGTGCATGTGCGCCAACGCTATCGCTTTGATCTTTACCATAGGCAATAGAAAGCATAATTCGCTGACCTTTAGCATTTTCATAAACGCGCGAAAGGGTTTGTGCATAAATTTTATTAAGTGCCGCTGCAGTTTCTGGATTAACAATTTGCGCAGCCATATTAACTAAACGCCAGTCATTAAATTGTGCAGGGACAATGGTTTCAAGATTCACTTTTTGCCCTTCATCAGCAATTTTATGCGTAGGCCTTGCGGCATAAGCAAGCACCGATGTACAAATCATGATGAGCATTAATAAGTATTGACGCTTTAAATTCATACTAGGCAGTCTTATGCTTAAATTTAACAAAATATTGCAACATTGAATCCACAGTCATAATAAACATGAGTGCTACAAAAAATAATAATATGCCCGCGAAACCATGCACAAAACCTTGCCCTACTTCATCACCAAAATAATAAGTGATGAGCGTGAGTGTGATAACGCGAATAACGTTGGCGGTAAACGAAATAGGCACAATTAGCAGGGTCAAGGTGACGTTTCTAATTAAAGAATCGTGTTTAACTAAGCTTAGGTAAAGCAAGCCAAGCGCTTCGAGTGAAATTAAAGTATGCATACCAGCGCAGGCATCGGCAACCAGCAACTGATATTGCCCAATTTGCAAAATAACACCCTCACGCGCAATTGGGTAACCTAGCCAAAATAAGATATTTTCAGTTACATATGACACGGCCATTTTCATGGGAAGCGTTAGTGAATCTAACGGAAAAGGCAGCATAAAAATAATAAAAAACAATGGAAACCATAGCGCCTTCAACAAAGGTAAGCCACGTGTTAGCAGCAAAATACCTGCAAATACCAAAATCTGAGAACCTAAATCTAGAATGAATATATCTTGCGAGCGACCTGCCACATAACATAACAAGCCAAATACCAACGTTATGCCGCCCACAACAGGCAAACCTTTATGCGCGGGGTTAAAAACAAAATGTTCACGTTTTTGCCAAAACAAAAACAGTATGACCATTAGTACAATGGGGCCATGTGCTTGGTCTTCGTTTACCCATAACTGGTTAAACACGCTTATATAAGTGGGCAAATACATTGCCAGCAAACCTATTGCCACGGGTAGCCAAATGAGCAATTTATTTGCTCTCATCGTTGCGCTTAAATTTACACCCATAGAATTAACTACTGACATCTAGATATCCAGAAATACACTGCCTACGACTTTTGCACCAGTCATAGCAATCTGTTGACTAAGGTATTGAACATCAGCGGCTATCGTCGTATCTTTTTTTGCTACGATGATGGCTGCTTTTGCCTTAGAAACAACGGTCAACACATCCGAGCCGAACTCAAGCGGTGAAGTGTCAATTAAAATAATGTCATAAACTTTTTCTAAATCAGCCAACAACTCTACAAACCCAACTTGGCTTAATAGCTCTTGCGGATTTGGCACCTCTGTGCCCGCAGATAAAACAGCTAAATTTGGCAAAGATTGTTGCCGTGAAAGCGCATATCGACCTTGTCTGTTGGCTAAAATATTGGCTAAACCCACTTTAGTTTCAATATTAAACAATTTGTGTTGCGTCGCTTGGCGTAAATTAGCATCAATTAGCAAAGTCTTTTTATTGAGCTGTGAAAAAATAATTGCTAAATTTGCGGCTAGCTGGCTAGCACCTTCATGTTTACTAGCAGATGTTACCGCTAAAGTTTTATTACCTTGGTCAAACCAGCGAATCAACAATTGGCTTCTTAAGCTACGTAAACTTTCTACTTCTGCGCTAAAAGGTGCATGTGCCGCAACCAAAGCTTTGTTAAGCTTTTGGTTACCTTCTTGTAAGTAAGAATAGTTAAATTGTTGCGATAATACTTTTTGCAAGTCATCCTCTGTAATTAAGCCAAGCTGTTTTGCGGCCTCACCAAACAGAAGGTTTTTTTCAACCTGCAAAGCCAAAATACGTTCCACATCTGCCTGATTTAATTTTGCTTGTGTAATGAGTGCCTCGCCCATCCGCGCTGAATCTAGTGTTTCAGACTGACTCTCTACAGATGCCGAAGCAATATTATCAATATTCAATTGATTGGTATCTCGGTATGAATCCATTGGGTTACTTTGCAAAAAATTGCACCTTATAAAAATTGTGGCTTAGAAAGGTTGTCTCTAAAAATAGGCTTTGAAGTTGACCGTTTTTTGAAGTTTATCTTGTTAAAAAACGCACGCAATTTAAAGCTTGTTGATTGTTTTACGTGACTACTTAACTCACCCAATACTGGCATGCCTAAAAGCTGCGTTAAGTCATCAGCCGAACGCACTCTTCTATCTAACATTTCAGCCACTATGGCAAAGCCCACACCCAGTAAACCACCTAGAAAAACCGATAAAATAATATTGATCATTATTTTAGGGCTTGAATGCGATAACGGTGCCACCGCTGGATTAAGCACAGATACATCGGTTTGACCAGATTGGCTCTCCATATTGGTTTGACCAAACCTTAACAATGCATTGTCGTACATACGTTGTGCACCCTCAACATCGCGCACCAATACTGCCATCTCATCATGTTGGCTTTTCAGTTTCAACACTCGCGCTTTTTGTGCAGCAAGAGAAGCCTTTATTTCACCTTCTTTTTGCTGTGATACACGCGCTGTTTGACCAACACTACTGCTGGTTTTAGCGGTTTCAATATTAATTAAACGACGTAAGTTATTAGCATCTGCAAGGGCTGCTTGATATTGCGGGTGGTTAACACCTAAACGTTGTGATGCTTCACCTAATCTAGCATCTGCTTGCACTAACTGTGATTTTAAACCCTGAATTAAGCCATTAGCCAAAATGTCAGGTGACTCTGAAGCCACACTTTTATTGAGCTGATTTTGGCGAGAAGTGCTATCAAACGTCTGAGATTGTGCCATGACTAGCTGGCTAGATAGTTCACTTAAACGCGCTGCTTCTGTATCCATTCTTTCACCAGCAAAAGCAATACCATGCTCGTTTTGGTAAGCCGACAACTTTGTTTGAGCTTGCTCAACATTTTGGCGTAAACCTTTTATTTGCTGGTCAAACCAAGCTGCCGCTTGTCTTGCAGGCTCAATTTTCAATTGTAAGTTAGTACTAATGTAACTTTCGGCAAAGGCATTGGCCAGCGCTGCTGCAAATTTAGGGTCTGCCCCCTGATAACTAACTTCAATCACACTGCTGTCACGCGAAGGTTTAACCGTTAAATTTTGCAAAAATATATCAGCGAACCAATCGTTAATGTCACCTTCACCTTTAGTTGCACTTTCAAACTGTGCTTTTGCAGTCGGGTTGTTAGTAATGCCTAATTTTTCAACCACTTTTAAGGCTACATTGTGGCTTTGAATAATGTCAACTTGTGTTGCCATATAGCCTGGCATTAACGTTGCCGGCAACATAAGGCCAGTTACAGGATCAGAACCTTTAGAGTTAATAACTAACGATGCAGAGGCAATATAAGTTTTTGGCAATAGAAAACTAACCACAGTAGCCACTAGCACTGTAACCAAAAACACCCAAGCGGCTATCCATTTGCGGGCGATTAAAATTGATAATAATTGTGAAAAAGTCATGGTGATTATGGTTAAGATTGTATTGTTAGTGAGTTATCAAGCATGTTAAATTTACCAATCAGTAGCGCTAAAACAAGCTCTCACTGACGTATAGAATATCGTCTGCTTGCAGCAAATCGCCAGATTTAGCACTAAGCGTTTTTAATGTTCCGTCCAAATTACGTTTAATTTTAATGCCACGTTCTGTACCGCGCTGCGATAAACCACCACCTGTAGATAGCGCCTGTGCTACGTTCATATTGCGCTCTAGCCTGAAAGCGCCTGGGCGCTGCACTTCGCCATAAATATAAAATACAGGCGTTCTAGGTACATAAATAGAATCACCGTCAGTCAGCTCAAAGTTAACTGATGTGTCACCTTTGCGATAAAGCTGGTCTACATCAATTTCTTGCTTAACGGTTTTACCGTTGCGTTTAGTAATCACAATAATATTGTCAGCACCACCTGCTGAAACGCCGCCTGCTTGCGATAAAAAATCAATCACTGTACGCACACCACTGGCTACAGAATATTTTCCTGGTCGATTAACTTGACCAAGGATAGACACCTCACGCGCATTGATATACACAATGTCATCATTATTAAGTAGCGGATTACTGACTGCATCTGCTTTTAAAATTAAATCTCTTAAATCGTAATTTTGCTTTGTAGTTTTTCCATCCGTATTACGAATCAACGTAATCATGTCAGATCCATTGGGTGTTACACCACCTGCCATAGCAAGCACGTCAGACAAAGTGCTTGGCCTATCTAACGGGTATTTACCTGGCTTATAAACATCACCCAATACTGATACAAACTGGCTTTGAAACTGCACAACCACCAAATTAACCTGTGCCTTTTTCACAAAACCACCTTTTTCAAGCTGCTCTGCAATTTTCTTTTCTGATGAAGCAGGACTAAGACCACCCAATACAATTTCACCAATTAAGGGGAATGTGATGCCGCCAGCAGCTGACAACCTTGCCTCAGTAAGCAAATCTGCACTGCCATAAACACTAATTCTAACTAAATCACCTGCACCTAAAATATAGTCACTGTTGTTACTAACTTTAGTTACATTATTAGTGTCATCCGCAGCTATACAAAGTGAACACAGTAGCGATAACAATAAAGACATCAACATTAGCGCGGCTGTTTTAAAACTAAATTTATTAATCATGCCAACAACAATCCTTTTTAATTAGCCTGCAAGCAAGAAATTACAAGCCTGCCAAGCCTTTATCCATATTTGATTCTGCTGCCTTAGATTTTTTAGCTGTATTAGCTTTGGCTTGGTCTGGCGACTCTGTAGGTATTTGCACAGCTGGCTCTGATGCATCTTGCTTTTTAATCGCGATCGGCGCGGCCTGATCGTTCTTTTTCATATCAGAAAATGCACCAATAAACTCAACTTTAGCTTTTTGGTTAAGTGCCAACATCTCACTTTTTGCTAATGCCGTTTTATTTTGGTTCATAAAATACTGCTCAATAATAGGCGTAGCTTTTTCGCGCGTGATTGGCACAGATTGCGATGCCGCCAAATGCACAATGTTAAGTGAACGTCCAGTTGGTACCGCCAAAAATTCACCATCTTTAAGTGGCTGAATTTTCTTTAAAAGCGCAAGTGGCAACTGTTCAGCCGCACGCACATTACTATTAGCGTTAAATGGGTAATTTTTTGACTTTAACCAATTGGCTATTTCGTTAATATTTTTCATGCTTGCAATGTTATTGGTAATTTCGGCATGCTTATCTTGGGTTATATCTACCACCAGCTCTTGCAGACGAAATACGCGACGCTTTTCAAAAAGCTCTGGATTCTCTTGGTAAAAAGTATCTATTTTTGCAGCAGATGGCTTAGCTGCCTTTGACATTAACTGCTCTAGGTAAGCCTGAGCTAAAATTTCATTTTTAGAGGCTTCTAAGGCTTGTAAAATACGTGGGTCACGATCTAGTTTTGCTTCTAGTGCCTTTTGCTTAAGCAACTGTTGGTCTACTAAGCGCGCCAATATTTGCTTGGCAGCCTCTTTGCTTTGCGTCTCGTTTAGTTGCGCTTGATTCGCTTGTGCCATGCGGCCAAGCTGAAAGTTAATTTGATGAATCGATATTTCATCATCATTTACTTTGGCAACCACTTGCGTTTGTGTTTTGCTAGCTTCAGTTTTTTCTTTTTCGCCACAGGCTGATAGCACAAGTGAGGAACTGATTAATAGCAACAATAAATACGGGGCTGGAGATTGCATATTCTCTTTCATTTATTAGTAAACTGTTGCTACTATAAGAAGAAAATATGACTTTAATATGTCAAAAATAAGTAGAATTTATGATGAAACTTAAGAACGTTTCTAGAATAAAAAGCGGCCCAATACTGTTGGCAGCTTTTAAGATTACAATTTAATGTTATCTATTGTTTTTTCGGCGCGAGGCCATCATACCTAACAAAAACAAACCTGCTGATAAAGAGCTCCAAACACCTGGTTCAGGCACTGCAGAAGTTACTATCAGACCAACACCAATTGCTTTTTTCTCAATAAATGCTTGCTCAGGGCCTACACCTGCCTCGGTATAAGCTGTAAGCAGGTTTTCTACCGTAATGTTAACGATGTTGGCATTGCTCAACCAACCAGTAAGGCCTGATTTTGAGGCCGTGCTGTTAGTAATCGATGCTGATGCCTGCCAATCATGATTGCTACCGTCGATAATATTGAGTGGCGTGGCACTAGAAACAATTAATGAGCTTGACGTATTAGTGGCAGCAAAATTAGCACCGTCAAAAGCACGTAACTGGCCATTTACACTAACAAAACTATCGGCACCACGTAAAATATAGTCACCAAACTCTGTTAAATCAATTGAGCCAAACTTAAAACCGCCTTTTGCAACAAGCTGCATGCCATTGATGGTTGAGTTGGTGGTAGCGATGCCCAAACCATTAAGTGATTCGGCCTTGAAGTTATTAGGTGTGAAAAAAATATTATTACCAGCTAAAGTGGGCGACCCAAACAAGCCTAACTTGGTATCATCGTAAATCACATCAAAATCTGTGCCTGCTATAGTTTGAATAGCCGCAAACGCTGGCGATGCAATTAACAAACCAAATACAAAACTAATTAAATTTATTTTCACGATTGCCCCAAATTTCAGTTTAAACATTTACAACCGTAATATATAAGGCGCAAGTGACAAGCTATTGAATTAATCTAGTCCGTTCGGCTTAGCTAAACCTGCTTATTTAAAAATCATATCTACGTTTAAAAATCGTACCTCAAAGTGAAGTTGATATTATTAAATTGATAGCTCTGGCTGTCGATGCTTGAGGTGCGCTTTTCGCCTTGATATTGCAATTGCACTAAAGACCTAGCTGTAGGCAGATATTGCAAAGATAAATTAGCTGTTATTGACTCATCATCGCGGTCGCTGCTGTTAGCTGTTAAAAAGCCAGTATTACCTAAGTAATCTCGCTCTTCAAAACCTAAACCGCCACGCAAAGCAACTTTGCTTGTAATGTTCCAGCTTGAGTTAAAATTTGCGCCCGTAGCTTGCACGTAGTTTGATTCAATATCTTCAATGGGTGATACTTCTTTATAGGCTGATACACCAACATTTACCTTGCCTGAGAGTGCATAATCAACAATCCAGCGCTGACTAAAACCACTAAAATCACGTTGTGATTTATCTTTATATGCGATGCTCACTTGCGACAAACGTGTGCTGATTCTAGTTTTTTGACTAGGCTGCCAAGCCGCTGTGGCAATAATAGACTCTAACTTGCTTTCATTTCCAAAAAAGAATTGTGTCGCGCCTTCTCTATTAGGATAGCTAGACTCATTGATGCGATAAGACAAGCCAAGCTGGGTTGCTAGCGTATTTTGATAACGCACGCCAGTTTCAAAAACCTCATCTTTTCTATCTTGTGAAATAAAACTACTGAGTTCATTTTCGGTTTCTGTATGCTCACCTGTCGCATGCAATGTCCAATCTGGTTGTAAGCTCCAGTTAATACTCGCCGACTTACGGGTAGAAGTTCTGGTATTTTTAACAGGGCTTCTAACTTCGTTAAAGCCCGCTATACCTTCACTTTTACTGGTGTTTAATACGCCATAAAAGTCGTTACCTAGGCGCCAATTCCAGCCTAAGCCATATGAATTACCAGTGTTATCCAAAAGATCAAATCGATTGTACTTACTCTCGTTAATATTGGCAGATAGTGTGACCAACTGCCTACTTAACCTTAAATTTGCATTAGCACCAAAATCAATGCGCTTAACCAAATCGGCTGTTTCAGACGAGCCAAAAGCGGCTTGCGCCTGTGTGGGCGATGAAAAGCGAAATACATTATCATCATAATTAACACTGGTACTTATATAAGGCGTTACATCCACAATGCCTTCAGCAAATATGGGTGTAGCAACTAACAGCAAGCACCAGAAAGGTACTTTTTTAAGCCCATTACTTAACATTACCAATACTGCCAATGTCCAGTAAAAACAATCCAAACACCCAGTAAAGCATTGGTTACCGCATGTGCAAAAATAGGTATCCACAGGTTTCTATAGGTTTTGTACAGCTCACCATAAACCAACCCAGCAAATAAACCTGCCAACCATAAGTTATGCTCTAAGGCAAATAGGCAAGCGCTACCTACATAAGCGTAGCCTGATATTCTTTGTGGAGATACTTTAAGAAAGTTTTCATTATCAAACCAGCGCATAATGAACGAGCGCCAAAAAAGCTCTTCCATAACAGGCACTAGCAAAGCCGCACCTAATAAGCGAATAGATACCCAAAAAATGGCTTCTAATTGGCTAGCATTCTGAAACGGATTAAAGCCTTGTGTATCATTACCCCCCATCCAGTTGGGGTATGGGAATATCCAAATGACAAAAACCATTAACCCTGCAATGCCTGCGTACAAAAAGTCTTCGGCTGCAGGCTTTATCTTTAGCTCTACGTATTCGCGCCAAAAATAAGTAATTAGCGCTAATACCACAGCAATTCTAATCACGTATAACCACTTAGCATCAACCTGCAACCAATTGAATAGTTGGGTTAAATAATCACCAAGCGCTAAAAATAAAATAAAAACTGCAAAGGGTAATGCTCTAGCAAGCACTGTACGTTCTATCGCCATGTTTTGCTCACAATTAAAACATGTATGTTACGTAGCTATTATGACGGTATTATTTCTTTGTCATATTTGAGAAAGTAATGCAGCACTTATTAAAACTAGTAAGCCAATTTTTTGCTGCTAAATTTTTCGTCGTCAAGTTTATCTTGATGATTTTGCAGTATATTTTCTAAATCAACTCGCTTTAACTGAAAAAACTGCTCTTTGCGCATAGCCGCTTCATAACTACTTGGCTTGTCATAAATGTTTATTAAGTCTGATCCAAATTGATGTAATTTAGTATTTTTTACCTCACAAGTATTCAGTAATTTAGTCGTGTCAGCCAGATTGGTTGAGATAGTTTTACGTTGATTATCGTTAAATTTCAAATCTGCCAAAGCCTGTGTGTGCAACACTTTTAAATCTGCTAAGTTTTTTTGTGTTTCCTCTAAATTGGTTTGCGTTTGCAGTAGCTTTGTTTCAACCGCTAGTTTCTCGTCTTTAGTTTTTGTAAGCTCGGTTTGTAAGTTTTTAGTTTTGCGCTCAGACAACACCAATTGATTATTTAGCTTGGTTAGCTCTTCATCTTTAAATTTTAATTGATCATCTAACTGTTTTTTTTGCAAATCAAACTGCGCCTGCATATTGGTTCTTTCCAACGCCATGTCTTGCTGCATTTTTTGCATCATTAATGCAGCACGCCTTGCAGATTTATCTTTTTTTTCGGCGGCCAATACGCTTTGTGGGAAAATAAACCCTGCCACTAAAGCCATAATTAGCAAACCAATAATTTTTTGAGTAAGCTTTAATTCCATTTTCACTCTCAATTAAAATTTAGCAATAAAATCGAGCAAGAACACATCAATACCTAGTGTAGGGCCGCTGATGGTATCAGTACTGAAATAACGCGCGCTTAGCCAAGCGTTTTTATCCAAGCCATATTGCCCAGATAACAACCAACCTTTAGCATCTGAACCGCCTGAGTGAAAATTAGAGTCGGTTAAGCCATCTAAAACCGCATCTGCTTCAATATATTTGTATCCCAAAGCAACTTGCCAATCATGCTTTTTCACTTCAATATTCGCTGGCGCTGAAAAGCTGTTGTGACCAACATCTAAGCGTAATTGGTAGCCATCTGTTTCGTCTTTATAGCTGTTGCCAGTGCGCTTACGTATTTCATCCGCATCAAAACCAATGTTCTTCACATAATCGCCTGTCAAAGTAACATGCACAGGGCTAAATGTCATGAGATCTACTTGGCCGGTTAAATTGATTTGCTCAAATTTAGAGGCCAAAGCAATTTGGCTTACACCTGGTGTGACAAGCCCACTATTAAGTGTGTTGATATTAAAAGTGTTGTTACCCTTTTGCCTAAATGCAGGCACGGTTGCATTAAAAAAATCTAAACCAGTAGGGTTTGATTGCCCTTCTACATTTTTGTAATCATGGTAAGCAACCGCTAAACGTGCAGTGGTTTTATCTGCCGCTTTCCACTGAATACCTGTTTGCAATGAATACAGCCATTTATCATCTGCTTTATTCACTTCAGAGGATTGAATCTCTTCTAAGGGAAAAGCGCCAATAGTAGTGAATGTAGACCAACGCTCATTAATTTTAGGATTAAAGGTTGCCACAACACCGTCAAAAGCCAAATCAGGATCCCACAGCAAATCTGTGTGAAAAAACGGATTAGCAAAACGACCACCTTCTAATGTAGCCCAATCGGTAGGCTTAGCTTTTAAAAATGCGCGATCTAAACCAAACACAAATTTGCCTTGTAAAATACCTTCGGTCTGATTTGGGGTTAAAGGGGTATTTAAAAAACCAGTAGTAAATTGCAAGCCACCTGTTAGCCAATCGTTAACTTTGACTTCAGCCCCTAAACGGGCTCTTAATCGTAATCGCCTGCGCTCTTCAGATGAGTTAAGTATATTGGCGTTACGCAATGGGTTATTTAAAACCGCAATTGATGCATTATTGTCACTGAATGAGTCATTTTGATAGCGTAAACGTATGTCACCATTAAATGCAATCCTATCCAACCAACTCGGCAAACCCAGACGCTCACCCGCCTTATAGTTAAGCTTTGCCATCACATCTTTTTTAATTTCTTCGCGCATTTCTTTTTTAACGTGCTCTGGCACATATTGCACACGTACCGATTTTTCGTCTTGTGCTATACCCGCTTCAGGGTTAGTAGCATCTGCAGCCTCTTTTGCCCTAGCTTGCTTGACTTGTTTGGCGGCATCTTCAGTGGCTTTTTTCACTATTGCATCAGCCTTATCTTTATTAAGCACACCTTCTTGCACTAACAAATCGATTAAATTCGTAGTAGTTGCTTTTAATTGCTCTAGCGATTCACGCTCATCTGCAATGGCTAGGTTTGCATTTGCAATTAAGCCTATTGTTAACAGAGTTGCTGTTGCAAGCTTGTTGATTGGCAAATTATGTGTATTTAGCATGCTTAATCTCACTGATTTCTGATTAATATTGTGTTTATATTTAACCCATTTTGCGCGCAGTGATGCGTAGCTTAATGGGTTGCGGCATATTTTCTGGGGGGGCTTCGCGCATGGCGGGCATGTTATCTAATGCAGTTTTTACAGCTTGTTCAATTTCTGGGTTAGCGTCAGATTGCGCCCACTCTAATTTCTCTATATCGCCATTTTTTTTCAACCAAACACTAACTATCAATTTATATTGGCCTTGGGCTAATTTTTTATCTTTTTCTAGTGCTGTTTCTATTTGATTTTTTACAATACCGGCATACCAGTTAAATTTGGCACCACCATCAGAACCAATAGTTTTAACATCACCACCTTTGTAATCGTTGTTAACAGTGCCTGCCGCAAAAGCACTTGGTCCATCACCCGCAGGGCCTTCCATTTTTATCTGTTCAGCCGGCGGTGCTTCTGCAGGTTTAGGTTGCTCTACTTTCATTTCTTTAGGCGCATCTGGTTTAGGCTGTTCTTTAGGTGGCTCTTTTGGTGGTGGAGGCGGCGGGGGTGGAGGCGTGTCAGGGATTAATTTAATCGTTGTCACCTGTTTTTTCATTGTTGATCCACCAGACATTAAGGTGCTAATGCCATAGCCAATACTTGCCAACACAACGATTATGACTAGCGCAACAGCAATACGCTTCAACCAAATGCGTACCAGTGACTCGTCGTCTTCATCATCTAATATGGGGTCGTGTGCTGTGTTAAAAGTTGCTTGCATGGTTAAGCCTTAAGACCCTATTCGACCCGTAACTAATCCTACATTTTCAATTTGTAGCTTATTTACCAAGTCAATTACACTCACAACGCCTGCATAAGGTGCCTTTGCGTCACCTTTAATCATCACATTAAATTTTTCATCCGCTACTTTGGCAGCACTTAATTGGCTTTCAAGCTCAGCCATGCTCACACCAGCACCATTAATGGTGACACCGCCACCTTGTTGCACTTGAACAATTTTTATATCATGTTTTTCAGTGCTAGGCTTGTTAGACGGCTTAGGCAGGTTCATGGTTAAACCTTGCACACCTGCGGTGGTCATCAAAATAAAAATTACCAGCAGTACATAGGCCAAATCGAGCATTGGCGTGATGTTGATGGTATCGTATGGTTGTGCATCGTTTTGTACTTGCATAATTAATTCAAACCTTTAACCAGCCACTTTTTTAGTTACCAAGCCTACTTCAGTAATATCCAGTTTCTTGCAAATCTCTAGCACTTCGGCTACTTTTTCATAATGTGCGGCGGCGTCACCTTTTAGCACAACTGGCAGCTCTGGATTGCCACTTTTAAATTCACCCAAACGCTGCTCTAACATCGCCATATCTACTGGGTAGGCATCTAGATAAACGCTACCGTCACTGGTAATAGTGATAGCACGCATCTGAGGTTTGGCTAGCGCTGCAGAATTAACAGTCTCAGGCGTATCTACTTTTACGCCTTGCACCGATGCGGTTGTCATGATGATAAAAATCACCAGTAATACATAAGCCAGATCCAACATTGGCGTAATGTTAATCTCGTCGTATAGCTGGTTCTCTTCTTTTATACCTTCTGACATAGCTTATTCTTTACCAAACAACTCAGCAGAGCGCGTAACAAATTCATCCACAAAAATCTGCATGGCAATGGTGATGTTTTTAATACGACTGGCTAAATAGTTGTAGCCAAATAGCGCTGGAATGGCCACTGCCAAGCCTGCAACGGTTGCCAGTAAAGCAGCAGCAATACCTGGTGCAATAGCATTAACGTTTACATCACCCGCCGCCGCAATGGCTGCAAAGGTAATCATCACGCCTACTACCGTGCCTAGCAAACCTAAAAATGGGCCGCCAGAAATCGCAATGGTGAGCAACACCATGCCAGCATTTTGACGTTGCGTTTCGCGTACCAAGTCGGCATCAATCGCAGCCTTAATTGCATCCATCGAGGCGCCGCTCAAGGATAGTTTTTCGCCTTCATGCTGACGCTTTTTAATCTCGCGCAAACCTGCTAAATACAATTTATATAAATTAGAGTGTGGGTATTTGCCACCTTTATCTAACTCCAACAAATCGGCAGCATTAGATTTTTGAAAGCGTGCTAAAAACTTTTTATTGTCTTTGTCGGTGCGCATAACCAGCATGGCTTTGCTCCACATCACCCACACGCTTACTGCAAACATCACCGCTAAAATAGCAATTACAATTTTGGCATCTAGCGTTAAGCTATTAATTAATATGCCAACATAATTTGCTTCGCCTTCTCCCTCTTCTTCGGCATCACCGCCTTCACCTTCGGCTATTGTTAGCAACTTGCTATCAACGCCTTGGCTCATTGCAGTTAACTTTAAGTAACTTACCGTGCGCGCAGCATTGGCTATCTCCAGCTCATCTATTTCACCTGCAAAACCCTCACCAATTTTAATATCGGTTGCAGTATCCACCGTTGGCACATCACCCGTTGCAATTTCAACACCGTTTAAAAATAAAACCGCTTTTCCTGCATTTAAAGTAAAGGCTACATGCTGCCAAACAGCCGGTTTAAGCTCACCGCCACTGATGGCTATATCGGCCACACTTAAGGTTAGCTTTTGCGCATCTATGGCTAAATTAATGTTATTTTCTTGGCTATAAAGGCTGGCTGTTTGTGGTAAGGCGGCAGGTTTCACCCAAGCAGACCACGTGTAGCCCGCACTGGCATTAGTGGCAGCGCTAGCAGGTATCACTAAAGCTTCACCAGTGAAAATAGCACTTTCACCGATTAAACCTGCTTTTTGTGCTGTGATTTTACCTGTGGCAAATAGACCAGCGGCTGAGCTATCCTGCAACAAAGCTTTTTCTGAGAATTGAAATTTAGCGACTGTATTCGCATCAACCATGATTTTCGGGCTGGCAGTGCTGGCAGCGCTTTCATTACCAAAATATAACCAGATATGCCCTTCTTTATTGGCTTCGCTTATTTGCGGAACCTGCACCCAGATAATGGCTAGCTCATTTACTGCATCAAACTTTTCTACATAAAATTTGAGCTCAGTTTTATCGTCTTCTGCAATAAACCGAATATCAGAGCCATCCACATTAACGCTGGTAAAGTCAAAATTACCAGAATGCAAACGCACTACCACAGATGGCTGAGAAACGGCTTGCGTAATACCTACAGCGTCTATCGTTATTTTTTTTCGCGCAGTCCAATCTGGGTTCCACTCAGCATTGGCAAATACCGAAAATGCTAGTAGTACAGAAAAAATCCCGATTGATAAAATGTTTTTTTGAAGTGTTAAAAATTTAGTTGTCAACATTGCAAGCTTATTCAAATTTATTGAAATAAAATTGTAATAAGCCAATGTTGCAGCTTGGTTAAAGCAATGTGACAAACACAATTAAACGCCTAGTCCGTTGTAAGAAAAAGCGTTTTATATTGTTTAAAAATATCTCTATAGCTACTTAGTTGCCAATACTAATAACCTCTACATTAATAATAGACGGCAACACAGGTTTTACAAATGGTTGACTAGCTGATTGTGCTACGCTTTGAGCAACCGCAGCTGTGGCAGAATTTATTGCATCTGGCGACAGGCCAGCACTTACCCCTGCCAAGTTTGAACTTGCAGCTATAGGCACGCCAGATGAAGCACCCTGCACTTGAATGTTTGCAGCATTAAGTACTATTGGCGCCACAATTAATAAATCTCCCGCCTCAATGCCTGCCTCACCCGCATCTACCACGGGTGCCACCAAGTAAACATCACCTTTTTTGGGTTCTAGCTCTGGGTTATTTGGGCCGTCTGGGTCATAACTTTGTGCGCGAATGCCACTACCTGTCGCGGTTCCACGCACCTCTACAGTTGTATTGCCAAATGCATCCGTTTGCACGATACGTTGTGGGGTAGAAGTGGCCGATTTAGCGCCTTTACCTGCATCAATAGTGCCAGTGTTAGACCACATCACAATATCGCTGCCAAATTGAGTAATCACTTTTGATTGGTTCACCTCAATATTTTTATCGGCAATCACACGAATAGGCCCACTTTTTTCTGTAATTACGCCAATATCTTGGCCAGCGATACTACCGCTGGTAACGCCTGGCGCACCAATAATTACCTCGCCACCTGGCGCTAAAATATCAATGCTACCGCCACTGTTAGTACTAATTTTACTGTTAAACAGCAAAACATCACCCAGATTTTTAGTTGGAAATAGTGTTGCTAGGGCTGAATCGCCACGGTTATGATTGCCCGCCCTTGCAAAACCCAGTGCCGATGCAACTAACTCTGTACTGATATGACGATTGGCAAATATGGTTTTGTTTTCTACACTTGAACCGTTAAATGCGGCCAAAGCCGCTGCATCGGTATACGGTGTGTCACTGGTTTTTTGCGTGTTGCGCATATACGCGGTTAAAGCTTGCGTAGTTGCCAATCTGTAAACAGCTAAATCTGCAGTTTTGTTTTGCAACGCTGCAGGGCCAGCGCCTGTGAGTAAAATATATTGATCAATGTAGCCTTGCACATTTGCACCCTTACCCAAGCCTGCCTGCATGGTAATAGATGCACCATTGCTAGGTAATGCCGCATTTTGCGTATTGCCAACAGCATTAATGGTTGAGGGTAATGGTGAGACTAAATCGATATTACGTGACGCTTGTACTAACAGTTCGCCTGGCCCGCTAATGTTGACGGTTTGCGTTTTAACATCATTACCTGCTTTAATTAAACTAATGTCGCTAGCATTGTTATGCTGCACGTTTAGTTGCAAACCTACAATGTCATCACCCGCCACAAATCTAGCATATTTAGGCAGATCAATATCAAGGTTTTTCGCAAAAATTGCGCCTTGATTAGCCACCACTAATACGGGCTCTGTTGCGTTTTTATGCAACAATTGTGGCGCATGATTTTTAAGTTCTTTATCAAACAATTCTATATTTGTTTGATTGAGCGGGTTTTTAATGCTACCTACGTTTGCCAAATCAGCATCTGACATCAAAATACCAAATGTTTGTACATTATTAGCCGCTAATAAGTTTAACTCACCCGTTGCTGAAGGTAACAGCACTGTTGGTTTTCCGTCGGTCTCGCTGCCAAATGTGATGTCACCATTAAATGCCACAGCATTTACTTTACTGGGGTAATAACGCAAACTTTGACTAGCGTTCACATTGATAGGTTTTGGGTCAGCGATTCTTCTACTCACACTATCAACTGGCGTTCGACCAAATATAACATTTTCTTGCAAACTAGAAACAGTCACTTTAGCTGTATCAGAATACGAGTTGTAAAAGCTACTGGTGCTTTTGTCATTAATTGAATTGTCGTTCGTTCTTGATTGCGCTAACAGCGTTGGATTAACCACTGTTTCAATATAGGCACTTTTATTTGCATTCACTTCAAAAGTACCGTCTTGCAAAGCTAACACAGTGCCAAACGTACTTTCAGTTTTATCAATACTGCCGCCAGCACTTATTTCGCCAGCGCCTTTGGCTACAAAATAAACCCCATTAGTAATATCCCCTGCAGCTTTTACTAACACATCTCCGCCGCCATCAATGACTTGGTTTCCCGCATTATCATTAGCGCCATTCGTATCAAAACGTGCTGTTGTGGCAGCAGATACTGAAAAATTACTAATGTTTTTACCAGCATTGACAGTCACATTACCGCCACCTAGTGTGGCCGTGCTTTGTTGAAATTTATCTGGGCGTACCCACCAAGTGGTGTCTCTGTTATCGGCACCACCTTGACGGAACAGCCAATTATTAATCAATTGGCGTGGTGTAGTCGTAGACTCACCTCCTACAATATTGCCTTTGGTGTAAATATTAATGTCACCACCATCAGTCAAATACAGAGGATTTAAACTACTAATTGGTGCACTAAAATCTGCCAGTGGCGTCGCATTGCGGCCCGCTGTATAAATTACAGAGCCAGTGCCACCCATTTTTAAATCGCCCGCCGCAGCAACATTAATATCGCCTGTGCCTGTTCGTACGCCTTTGTTATTAGCTATCACCACATGACCAATTGGTGTTGCGCCAGCCAATGTTTCATTGGTATTTAATTGGTTGGCCGCACTAAAATCTGCACCAGCAACTAAGTTGAGCGCCCAAGAAGCAATGCCTTGTAAACCTGTTGCATCTTTTGCAGCAGTACCTGCTGCTCCTGGTATCAATACGTCTCCATTTTCATCCAAAACATCTGGTATAGCTGGCACTTCTGGTGTTGCTGGCGAGCTAAGCTCAGCTAAATTATTGCTACTGAATCCATCACTTAATGTACCTTTAACATTAATATCTTTAGCTGCGCGCAAACTTAATACACCCGCAACCAAATTACCATTAGCGTTAAAGCCGTTTTGTAAAGCAGTTGTATCGGTAACACCTACACCTGTTTTAGCGTCAAAACGCCAATCATGCAAGGATAAGCCAGCTACTGGAACTGATAAGCCACCATTTTTGTTCACCACATCGACTTCTGGGCTAATTGAAAAAAGTGCGTTATTAGCAATATTTAAGCGATTTAATCCGCGTGTTGCGTCATTATTAACGCTTTGCATAAAGCTTTCTGCTTCTTTGTAAAAGCCAGTGGCAGCGGTTTTAGATAAATCAGTCGCACTTAAGCTGTAGTCAGCGCCAGTTTTTTCGTAGACTTTTTCACCCACTAAATTGACCTTGTCTTTCACCCCCACAAATGTCGTGCCTATTTGTGCAATTTCTATATCTTTGTTATCTAAGGTGCGTGGTGCGGTAATAGTTACATCACCACCTGCACCGTTTGTACCACCGCTTACATCAATTTGTGAGCCTATTTTAAAGTTTAATAAATCGGGCGTATTGTCTAAGGTCGCTGCTGTAGCGCTTATTTTTACTTGGCCGCCCACCTCATTTAGCTTAGTGCTGTTCGCTTTTAGCTTAGCGGTCGCTTCGAGCGTAACGCCATTACCGGCGTACAAACTAATCTGACTGTTTTTAGGTGCAGTAGCAATCACATCACCTGTCACAATTATTTTGCCTGTGTCTGCACTCACTTCAATATCGCGTGCTGTTAGCGCATTGACACCCGCCCCTGCAATGGCTACATCACCATTACGCACACGGTAATTACGTTTTTCGCTAAAGCCAGTTGCAAGGTTATCGGTTGCAGTTAAAGCAGCCAAGTTGTTAACATCTACTTGCAGCTCGCCGCCTTTACCTGTGCCTGTTGCAGCGCCTTTTAATTGCCCGGTAATATTTGCTGTGCCAGATGTTGCCAACACTTTTACCACACCTGCATTGGCATTGCCTTCGCTAGAAACATCCACCATGGCGCCAGCTTTTACATTCACATTACCAGCGGTAGAGTTTAACGTGACATTGCCAGCATTAGATTGAATTGCTGCAATATCAAAATCAACCTTATTAGATTTAGCGCTAATGTTTGCGCCATTTTCAATATTTAAATCACCTGTTTTAGAAGTTAATACTAGCTGGCCAGAAGCTAAATCGATATTGCTAGCCACGGTTAAATTGTCTGCCTCAATACCCAATTTGGCACCAAAGCCAACTTTTTCTACTGGTTTTGCAGTAACTAATTTGGTAATTTCTAAATTGTTGGCGTTGATTTTGTAATCTGCTGCGGTATCGCCCGTAATAACGCCTGTATTTAATTTGGCATTGGCTACATTAAATTTTGTTTCTCCAATATTTGCTACGCGCAGCGCATCTGTATTCACATCTAGCTTGGTGTAACCTTCGACTTCAGTTTTACCTGCATTTATATTGGTGTTACTGGCAAGCTTACCTTCTAGCTTAACGCTATTGGCATTAATGGCTAAAGCACGTCCAGATGCGTTTGTTGGCGCAAGTAATGTCGCGCCTGATGTATTTTTGAGCGTTAAGTTGTTTGCAGTAATTATTACCGCCTGCGCATTTGCAGCAACACTGGCCGCAGTTTCGCCTGAGGCTAAATTACCAACAATACCAGCCGCATCAATCGTTAAATCTAGTTTATTGTTGCCAAAATTAATCGCGCCAAATGTATCTACATTGCTATAACTGTTTAAAGCTAAAGCTTTTAATTGACCAAGAGCGGCTAAGCTCGCAGCGTTTACGTTCAGACCAACTGTGCCAACAGGCGCATTACCAATTAAAAGTCGATTTGCGCCCAACGTGGCGCTGCCACCATCTTGCAATGTCACATTACCATTTAAATTGGCTACTTTCGTAGCATCTAATACCACTGAATTGCCTGCCGCAAGTGTACTGCCAGCCTCAATATCTAGCACACCTTGTGCAGCATTTGATCCATTCACTCGACTGTAACTAATATCATTAGCAGAAGACAATGCCAATAAAGCACCCTGGCCATTAGTCGCTATTGTCATTTTAGTAGGCGTTGTAGAGGCCAATCCCGTGTCAATAGCTGCACCTGTTTTTACGGTCACTTGATCAGTGGCAGCAGCTATAAAAGTTTGGGTTTTAACTACGTCTGTACTGTTATTTTCAATGGTAACGGTTTTAGCTCTTGTGCTAATTTCGTTCACGCCATCTGCGTTTAATTTACTAATACCACCCAGCAACACACTTTCTGCGTTTAGGTTATTAATACTACTTGCAGTTAATTGCAGGCTGGTGGTATCACTCGCATCGTTATTGCTAACCACGCGAATATTATCTGATGCAATATCCACCTGCAAGCCAATACCATTTTTACCTTTTTCTGCAATCACAGTGGCATCTAATTTTAGGTTTGCTGCATCTAAACTAAGTTTACCCGCATCTACTGGCAGGCTAACTTTTTTGCCGTCCGTATTAAAAGGGTTGCTAAAATAATCAGTTAAATTGCTTAGTAAATATTGCGATGGTGCTTTTGATATGGTGCCTGCTGCAGGACGGAAAATTGCGCCGTCGGTCACTTTAAAAGTACTCCAATTGGCATCACGCGCTCCCGTGCCCGCATCAGCAAAATAGCCAGTGGTTAAATTAGCACCATCTAATTGTGGTGCTGTTAAGCCCGGTAATAAGTTGGTGGTTTGTTTGGCTTGCACCATAAAAGCGCCTGGCACTAATGCATAGCGCGCTGGCAGCAAGGTGTAAGTGCCTGTGGCTAAGCCTGGCACACCTGTTAAAAATACCGACTGACCAACACCAACTGGCTGCAAGGTATTATTATAGGCAATATCTACTGGCGCAAAATCAGCACCTATATTGGGTATTACCGCATAAGTATTGGCTTGTTTTAACACATCATCGGTGCCGCCAAGGCCTGATATAAACTCGTATGAAAACAACGCCCCTGTTGATGATAAGTCAAGCACCGCGTCTTTTTGCAGGTCTACATTCTTAGAAACAATATCAATACGTTTTTCAACTAAGTTTGTATCTAACGGGTTTAAATCTTTACCACCTTTTTGTGTTTGTAAAAACGGAATACTTAAATTATTGGCCGAA
Organism: Methylotenera sp.; assembly: GCA_031373695.1. Lineage (GTDB taxonomy): Bacteria > Pseudomonadota > Gammaproteobacteria > Burkholderiales > Methylophilaceae > Methylotenera_A. Next base: position 34,694 of record JANMNC010000199.1, read on the forward strand.
ATTGAAGTTTTACTTGCCGCCGTTAAGGTGACAGATTCTTTGCCTTCTAGTTTAATCGTACCAAACGGTGCAGTTAAATTACCATTTTGTACGATGTCATCGGCTTTAAATACTAAGCCGCCATTAGCCGATAATACGGGTTTTGCGCTGGCACCATTACTATTGATGGTAATTTTGCTACCATCGCCAACCGCCTCAAATTTAAGTTCATCTGGCTTAGAAATATCCAGTGCAGCTGTATTTGGAAAGATTTGTCTTGCAGTTAAATCAATGACACCATTAGCTGTTACGTTACCTTGGCCATGAATATCTAAGGCAGTATTGATGGTTGTTTTGTTCACCCCAGCAATCACGGTTGCACCCTCAATGTAAGTTTGGGTTGATTGCGTAGATAACTGACCACTGCCACTGTTTAATAAATTAGTATCCACAGCTACCACTGGGCTTTTAAACGTAATATGGTTTGCGGTCAGCTGCGCTATGCCGTTATCTTTCACTTTAATAACGGGTGTTTCTAGCTTTAGATTACCTGTTAATTTTAAGTCTAAACCATCTGCCAGTTCAATTACGCTAGCGGGGGTAACATTGCTACGAAACGATTTAACGCTTAAATTTGCAAAGCCGCCCTCAGTTATTTGCTGGGCAGATATTTGTGCTTTAAGTAATGCAGTATCCGTTTCAGATGGTACCTCAGCATCTGCAATAGTTGGCTTAATGGCGCCGCCTGTGTTTAAGCTAGTTGCTTGCAATACTTTTTGCTGGGTAATAACAAAGCTACCGCTGCCGTTGGGGTAGGCATTAGTTAAATTAAATTCTTGTGGTGCAAGGCTTAAATTTAATGTGCCATCACGTCCAGTGCCAGTTGCCGCGCCTTTTAAATCACCATCTATTAGCAAACTGCCTATGCCTGTTAGGTTAATGGTACCTGCATCACCGTGTAAAGTTGTTCTTGCAAACCCTGTTGCAGTTTGTACATCATTGGTAATTGCAGCACCAGATACATCTAATAATGCACCTTGTTTAATAATGACTGCGCCTTTTTGCACGGTCTCTGGGGGTGATTGATTAATGTTAATGGTGCCTGCATTAAATACTTGGGTTTTAAGTAAATCGTCTTGTGAACCTGGCAGTGTTAATGTGCTACCCAATGCGCTTAAAATAGATTTTTCACCAATAAACACAGTTTGGGTGGGGTCTTCATCCACATTCAGATCACTATCATTTAACCGTATGTTAATTGTGCCACTGGGCGTTGTAATATCGCCCAACACATTCACTTGTTTACCTGCCGCTAAACTTACGCTACCCCCTCTATCAGTGCGAATAGTCGTATTTTCAGCTAATGTTAAAACGCCTCCTAGCCTATCAGGCGTGATATTTGCAGTAAAAGTAAGTGATACAGGTTTGCGTGTGGTTTCAGGCTGCACAGCAGTATTGGCAACGCTTGCCAGTGTTGGCGTACCTGCCTTATTTGTAAAGCCTGCGTTAAATTGCCAAGTTTCGGCAGCTGCATAAACTTCTTGCGCGGGGCCAACGTTATCGCCAATATTTACATTTAAGCCCGATAAATTAATATTAGAAAAACCACCAGCACTAAAAAATTGATTACTAATATCTATATCGGTTGAACTGGTGTTTGGGTTGCCTAAAATATTTAAATTTTGGTCAAAATAATTAATCGCAAGTGTGCCACCCTTATCAAAACCATACGCTTGTAGCGTAACACTGTCATCTAATTTGCTGTTGCTTATAAAATCAATACTGCCAGCTGCGCCTTGTTTAACAAGGCCCGCGCTGGTTACATGCGCCCCAGCCGATGTGTCAATCAATACGTTTTTACCAAGCACTAGGTTGCCGATGCTAAAACGGCCACCGTTAATGGCAGGTGTGGCTGAATATTGCCCTACAATACCTGGCCTATCGTTGGTAAATGTGCCCGCTGTAATAACCGTTACACCATCTGCAATACTCGTAACACCAACTGGCGCAACCCCAGTAGGTTTATTGGTAACATTACTGTTTGGTGCAATAATATTGGCATTTATTTGTGTATTGCCGCTTAAAAGCAGCTCGCTGCTGTAATTGGTTTTTGAGAAACCATCAAAAAATTCTTCACCCGCTTTAATGTTTAATTCGGTATTGATTACAAGGCTATTTTGACCTCCGAGTGCGATACGATAAAAACCGTTATCTAAAAAATCATTACTAATAACCGATTTAAAGTCATCGTCTAGCTTTTGGTTAAAATTAAAGTTATCAGCTAGATTTTTCGCAATTTTTGCCACTTCCAAGTCTGCAGCACCTGTTATAAGTTTTCCGCCTGCTGGTAAGTGATTACTAATTATTTGTTGCAAACCTGGCTTTGTGTTTGCCAGTATTTGGCCTGCAAGCACCACATTTTTTGAACGGGTATCTCCTTGCACTGTGGTAAATGTGCCTGCGTCACCACCTTCTAAATAGCTATTTACCTGCGTGCCAACTATAAATGATTTAAGGGCCTTTTTACTGGTATCTTTAGTAATTTTTCCCCACTCTCTAGTGTCGCTTCCACTTAGCGCCCATACGCGACCTGTGCCTGTTTTAGCATCAATATCAGTATAAGTATCAACGGTTTTATCGTAGGGCACACCTACTTTTGCCTCTGAAATAGGCACTAACTTACCGTTCAATAACAGATTAGTTTCTTTAATGGTGCCTGCTGCGTAGGTTGTAGAACCACCAGATACATCTAATACAGAGCCTTTGCTCAAAATCACATCTTGCGGCGCGGCTAACGTAATAGTGCCGGCATCTGTAAGCGCTTCTGCTAGCGTTACCGTTTTAAGTTTTTCAAAAGGCTTAGTGTCTATTAGCTCAGTACCTTTTCTTAAATCAATATATACCTGCGCTTTATTTAAGCCACTATCGCGCAAAATAGGATTATCTTTGTTTTGATCTGAAAATAATTCTGGGTCAATTTGGTTGCGCGACATGGGTGCTGTTGCATCTACTCCAGATACATCAATTTTTGCATTTTCACCCAGAAAAATACGCTGACTAACTGGGCTAGCTAATTTGCTTGCCGCGTTAAAGAGTGCAGAAACAGTCACGTTGCCGCTTTTTGCGCTGACTAAACCGTCAATATTAACTAGACTTGCCTCAATTTTGATGTCTGATTTTTTTAAAGTACCAGTACCGCTTTCAACTACTAGCTCACCAGCATCATTCTTGACTAAATACTGAAAGGCTTGCTGCCTAGAAATTTCTTCTTTATCGTCTAGCTCTGGTGTAACTTGGGTGACGCTATTTTTTGCCAAAGTTACAATACCATCACGATTACCAATAGCCTGGTTACTCTCAAGCCTTACGCTATCTTGCGCTAGTAAATGGATTGAGCCATTGGCGCGCACTGAGGTGGTGGCGGTTAATGTACCCTGTTGGTTTACTGCTAAACCCATCATGGTAATATTGCCGCGCTCTGCAACAATTTTACCTAAGTTAGTTGCAGTACCACCGCCATCTACTTCTACCAAAAAGCCTGCAGGGTCTTTACTACTGGCTAAAAATACCTTTTTACCTGCGGCTAATATGGTTTGCCCATCAGGCGTATTAATGACACCACTATTTTCTACATTCTCGGCAAATAAAACCACCTTGCCACCTGGTAGTGCATTAATTTGTGCTCCAGATTCTACCTTTACCCCAGTTTTAACAGCACCCGTGACTATTTCACCCACGGCGGTAAATACTTGTTTAAAAGTACTATCAGAGTTAATAAAACCTGTATTAAATAACTCATCGGTAATATCAAGCGTGCCCGCATAAATTGAGCCCACATTAAATTGTGCGTTAGCACCAAAAATAATACCGTTAGTATTGATAAAATATAGATTGCCTTTAGCGTTTACGTTGCCATTTAATATACTAGGGCTTAAATCGTGAATACGATTTAATAAACTTTGACCGCGCAACATATCAACATTAAAGTTTTGCCCAGCACCTAGGTTTAAACGGTTGTAATCAATGACAGCCACATTCGCTATTTGCTTAAAGTTAATATTATTCGCATCCGAGCTTGTGATGCTGATTTTAGAAGTATCAATGGTTTTAATACTAATACCTGCAGGCAAAACTACTTCGGCCAAGGCATAATCAGCTATTAAAAAGCTGATTAAAAATGTAAATACCATGGCGGGTTTGCACTGTTTACGAGCACGGCGACTACTTTTACCGCCACGATTTCGCGCTGCCTCAGAAACTGGTACAACCATATTAAGCACACGGCTAAACACTAATTTATAAATACCTTGATTCATCACAAACTCCTTAACACTGCTTTAAATTAATGCTTTAATCGCCTGCTTAAAAATAAGCTTTACCACTCGTAACCCAGCCTAAAGTGCAATCTATCGTCACCTTTTTCTATATCGCCTGCATCACGTAACGCATGCGCATAATCTAGGTTGGTAAAAATACCTTTGCTAAATTTTAATTTCACACCCAAACCTGCAGACATCAAATCACTGTTCTTTTCTTGCCCTGGCGTAGCTTTTAGCGTGCTCACATGGCCTGCATCTATAAAGCTAAAGGCATATAGCTCTTTAATAGAGTCTTTAAATGCGTTGTTATTGATAAGTTTCACCAGTGGCGGGGTACGTAGCTCTAAACTAGTAAATAGGCCGTTATCGCCTAAAGCTTGCGATTCCACATAACCACGCACAGATTCAGCGCCACCAATGGTAAATTGCTCGGCTGAAATCAATGGATCACCCGCCAACTGGCCACTTAACTTGGCTTGCAGCGCCCAATTAAGGGGTAATTTTTGTGTATGTTTTAAATCAGCACGTAGATAAGCATAATTTGCGTTTGCAAAACTGCGCTTGTTTCTAAACTCTTTTTCGCTATTGCCCAAACCGCGTGGCGCAAAATTAACGCCAATATTCATTTGAGTTTGCGATGAAGGCAAATTTAAAGTACCGTCGTAAGTCAAACTAAAGGCGGTGTATGCAATGGGGTTATTGCCTACATCATTGCCTAAAATAAGGATAGTTTCTTTAAAGTCTTTATAATCTGCACCTAAAGTCATGCTGTGATAATAGTTTTCTACTAGCGGTAATGGATGGATATAGCGCGCCCCCAAAATTACGCCATTACCCACCACACTCACATCGCCCACTGCACTAATATCACTTTTAGAAATAACGCCGTAGGCAGCAAAATAGTCACCATTCATACGCGGGATGACATAAGTACCAGAAACCACTTTCGTCTCATTTAAGTCTTCTGGCGACACCTGAAAACTAATGCCAATACTGTGATCTTTTTGCCATAAATTCTCGTAACGCAGGCTACCGTTTAAACGAGTTTCAGTCGTGTTTTGTGAGTATCTATCGTTAAGTTCCAAGCTTCCATGCAGTGGCAACTTATCTTGCACTTTTAAATCAACCTCAACTTTTCCTGGCGATTTACCAGCACGTAACACTGGTGTTACTTGCCTATTTTGGCCACGATTCACCGTACCTAATTGCGTTTGAGCCGTAGGGAAGTGTGGCACTTTACCTTCACCAAACTCACCAACACGCGATTTAACTTCTGCCAGAGAAGTATATTTTGAATCAGTTACACGTAGCTTTTCTACAGTGCCCTCTGTCACCTGCAAGCTAACAATGCCTGCATCTACTTCTTGCTGCGGAATACTGACAGAAACCGTTAAATATCCAGCATCTTGATAGGTTTTTTCTAATGCGGCACGTGCACTTTCCATATCTGCAATAGTTTTAGTTTCGCCCAAAAATGGGTAAACCGCTTCTTCTATCTTGCCGATGGGCAGTACTGTATTGCCATTAACCTTAATTTCAAATACGTTAAAAACTGGGTCTTGTGAGACAGATTTTTCTGGCGTCGGCTTTTCTAGTTCTTGGCTACCTGATTTTGGCTTACTTATTTCTTCTTTTGTTAAATTTTGGTTGTTTTCTGCATGTGCGGCATTTGCGGCAAATAGGCAGGTATATGCTAATAAGGTATTGATAAATAGCAGATAAAAAAGGTTATTTTTTTGCATCTTAATAGTTAAATTTTATATAAAAGCATTAGTTAATATTAATCACTATAATAAAAAACTAATGTTTCAACTGCGTGAATTAAGACTATACACAAGCACTTAAATAACTTAATTAACAATTATTTACTCAGTTTAACAACAGCTAAAAAGCAATTGCTTAACGGCAAATATCTAAAATAACTGAGTAAAAAACAATAAAAAACGCACTGCCTTTTGAGCAGTGCGTTTTAATTATTACTATTAATTAAGGTGCTTCAACAAAGCTATTTAATTAACATCTCAACAAAACCAATTACTGTGTTAATTGATATGGTGAGCAGTTATTACCTAATACAGTACCCTTCATTATTTGTGCACCAACGGTACATGCTGAGCCACCTAGTGGGTTCAACGTTAAACCGCGTGGTAATACTGCACATGATGTTGCTGGTGGTGCAGATAAAGCATCAGTGATTTGACCTACGATAACACTTTCAAACGCTGTTTTAGCTGGTACACCTGCATAGTTACTACGTACAAAGTTAACTGTTTCCATGTGGAATGGATAGTTACCGTTAGTGGCTTGTACACGAGCATTACTAGATGTAATTTGATTACCATTAAAAGTAATAGTTACAGAATCGCCTGCTTCTGGGTGCACGCCATCTACTTTTACATAGCGGTAGCCACCAGTTGCAGATGATGCCTCTGTACGCCAGTCATTTTCTGTTGACATAACACCGATTGCAAAATCACCTGCAGTTGCTGCTGTAGAAATACGTGTTTTAACGTTACCTGTACTAGAGCCTTCAAACACTTCAAAACCACTAAAAACGCCTGCAACTGCTGGTGGGTTTGAATCTGATGCTTTGGCTGGAGTAAAACTTGCACCTACTGCATCTGTACACGGTTTTTTCAAGAAAAATGCATTTGATGAAGCTTGTGTGCCTGATGTGTCAACACGGCGCGCTAAAATCATACGTTTTGTGCTACCTGGAATAATAGGTGACCAATCAGCTTGATAAGCACCGCCAGTAGCAGCGATAGAAACGTATTGTTGACTAGTGATATTTGGTGCAAAAGCTGGATCAAAAGTAGTAGCATTTACATCTGCTAAGCCTTGTGCCGTTTGTAATGCACGGTACAAAGGTGTGCTAACTACCACACCAAATACTTGGCCAATATTAGCAGGTGATTGAACACCTTTTGAACTTACATCACCACCACCAATGTTTGCTGCAAATAAGGCAGCCTCAACATCAGAAAAACCACCCACAGGTAATTGTGGTGCTAATGGATCTGCTGCTACTGCCGCCGCTGCTGCTGCGTTAGTGGCTGCTGTAGCACCTGTACTTGGTAATGGCGCACCCACTTGTTGGCAACCTTTAAACACAGTAGCATTGTTATCTGGGTTAGAGCCATCTACATATGGCAGGCTAGTTGCACAAGTGCTAGTACCTACATATTTTAGGCGGGCTAATTTAGTACCAACAGTGTGTGGCGCAACAAACAGCAATGAACCGCCATCTACCACATGGTACAACACAGAAACCACATTGCCACGCGTACAAGCGTAAGCTAAAAAGTTACCGATAGAACCAGGTTTAACGTTACCAAGATTTACACCAGTGTTAGCTTGCGATGTAAAAATAGTGTTAGTGCCAGCATCACAACCTACGCCAGCACCAGAACCTACCCAGCCTTCGTAAATATTAATAGTTGGTGCAGAGGCACCAGAAATCCAAGCTTGTTGTAATGTACCTGCAACGCGTGCAGCTTCAATTTGTGTTTGTGTAACAGGCGCGGCAAATGCATGAGCTGAACCTACTAAGCAAACAAGCGCTAAAGCGATTTTTGTCAATTTCATCTTATTTCTCCAAAAAAATTCTCTTAAAAGGTAGAGGCCGTGGCCTCTACCAAATGATTGATTACAGTTAATACTAATTAAGCTTGTTTACGACGTGCTACAAAACCCATAAAACCTAAACCTAATAACATCATGGCCCATGTATCAGCCTCTGGTACTGCTGTCACATTGGTTGTATAAGTTAGTAAACCTGTGTTGCTTAAGTTAAATTTAGCACCGTTACCAAATATAGTTAATGGCGCAGTTGCAAAAGAACTACCAGCTGTTACATATTGTGCCACTTGTAGATTTGAGCCAATTGCACCGATAGCTTTAGCACCTATGCCACTGTTAGCGCCAACTTTAGAAGTAATACCATATTGAGCTAGAGCATAACCAGCACCAGCATTTGCTACACTGCTACCGTTTGCTACTAGTGAATGATTTTCGAATAACACAGAAGGGCCAAAACTAGTACCGTTAGTATATGCATCGAAATTAACAGTTGCATTTTGAACTTGCCCAGTTGTTATATTGTTACCTGCTTCTGCAAATGAAGTAATTAAACCGCGTGAACCTGCGCCAGCACCAATTGCATCTGAAGCACCAATAGCGTAAACAGTATTTGCACTGTTAGAAGCAGCTAAAAATTGACCCCAAGCTGTTGAATAACCAGCATCAGTCGATAAGTTCCAAGAAAACGCAGTATCGTTTGCTGTAACACCACTGTTAGGGAATGCCGTACCAGCGATACTGAACTCACTATATGATTTACCCAAATCAAATGTGGCAGAAATATTTGCAACTTGGTCCCAAACCGTTAAAACCAATTCGCCATTACCAGTACTACCAGGTGCAATTGCCGCCTGTGCTGGAACAGCCGCTACTAATGCTAAAGCCGCTACTAATGCTTTAAGTTGAAATTTCATGTGAATCTCCCAAAAATAAATACTAAAAAGTTGCCGATAAATAAACTTCAAAACGCTTAAAAATTTAACTATTAAGCGATGTTGCCAATTTAGAGACTGTTTGTTACATGCCAAAAATAATTTGTAGTCTGTGTGGACTAGGCGAAACCGATGCATAGATTTATTAAAATAATTAACTCTACTTTTTGCAAAACTATTTTTTACCCATAGTTATTATGGGTGCGGGGTGTTAAGGGTTTTAGTTGTGACATAGTCCGAACGGACTATGTTTTTATACTTAGTTGTGTTGAATATTAAAGTTTTAAGTTAGCCAAATACCGCTAAAACAAAACAACTTTTTTAACTAGTTAATTTTAACTAATTTGATAAACGCTACACACACTTGAAAGTAGCTTTAGTTTTAATACGCTGTGCAATGACAACTTTTTTATCTTAATATTTTAACCAAGCCAAGCTTGGCAGCTTTAACTGCTGCTTGGCCTCTATTTTGCACATCTAATTTACGCAAAATATTTTGCACATGATTTTTAACCGTAAGCGGGCTTATATCTAATATAGAAGAAATCTCCCAATTAGTTTTGCCCATGTGCACCCATTGCAAAATTTCTGATTCGCGGCCAGTAATCTTTTTGCTGGCCTTGCCAGTAAACACCATATTGCCACGGCTGCTGGTTACTCTAATTAATCCACAATGTAGGTGCGGCATAATTAGCTCTAAAATTCGGGCATGGTTACTGTTTACTAAGTTGTTGTTAGGTTGCTTGGCAAGCCTTGCAAATATTACAAAGGTAGAAATACGGCTGTGGTTATCACCAAAGCCATGCGCTATAAAGCTACCTAGTTCTGAGGCTTTTAAATTGGGCTCGGCTACGTTAAGCACAGAGTAATTATTATAATCTGCAGAGCCTAAATGACTAGTTACAAGCACGGGTTGCGAAGTTTTAGTCCATAACTTTAAGGCCTGATTAACCAATCCCGCTTCTTGTTTAATCACCTCATTAAATCGGGCATCGTCAAAGTAGCGAGAGCTAGTAAAATATTCAAAATCGTAAGCGTCTGTTTCTGTCGATTTAACGCCAAAAATCATTACCTCGTGCGCTAACAAATATTGAAAACCTGCTTGCAGCCAATTAAACATGTGTGTGCGTTGCGATACACGCAGCGATTCTTCGATCACCTCCATAAAAACCACGCGCTGCTCATCATCTAGGCAGCTTACGGCTTTTGCTGGTTCATCTATTGAAAATTGGGCGTTAATAATCATGAAGGTATGTTTAAAATTTTCATGATTTTCAACTTTATTAATGACAGCTTGATTAAAACTAAATGGCAGTTTTTTTACAGTTTTATAACAAGCCTATAAATTACAAAATACTCAAAGTTAGGGTGCACTAAAAACTGTCATATTAATAACTAATAATAATGTGTATGAAAAATGTAAGTTTATTTATAGTATTTTTATTGGCAATTTTTTATTTCAATTTAGCTGTTGCAGATGTATTTATTAATCTTGAGCAGGTTGATGAGATAAGCATAAGCAACACGCAGATTGATGCTGGCTATACCTATAAAATCACAGAGCCAAAAAATAGTGCGCTGCAAATAGCAGAACCGTTTTTGGCCAATGTTAATAATAAAAACACACATCAATTGCGCCATAGCCAATTGCCCTATAACAATGAGGTGCTAGCTGCGGCTAAAGAAACATCGGTTGATGCCGCATTAATTCATGCGGTAATTGCTACCGAATCCAAACACAATTCTAAAGCACTATCTAGCAAAGGTGCCCAAGGCCTAATGCAGCTAATGCCTGCCACTGCGCGGCGCTTTAATGTGCAAGATAAAAACGATGCAGGCCAAAATATTTTAGCGGGCTCAAAATATTTGCGTGAGCTATTAACGCTATTTAAAGGTGATTTAAAGTTAACACTGGCGGCTTATAATGCTGGGCCTGGTGCAGTGCAAAAGTATAACGGCCGCATTCCCCCCTACCAAGAAACCATGCATTACGTGCCAAAAGTACTTAAGTATTATCGGCAATATTCTTAGTTAGCTAGTTGTTGCAGGTAACGCGGTTGGAACATTGCTTGGCGTGTAATTAAACTTCCATTCTTTATACTCTGCAGCCTCACCAAAACTTTCGTATTGCGTGGCAAAGCCAAACTTTTTAACAGGCGCTAACCTAGATAAGCTATAAACACCCGTGATTTGTGTTTGCTGCGTAATCAAACCCCATTGTTTATCATTTGGTAAAGTGGAAGCAAATGATGAACCAACAGATGTCGGGGTTTTATACAAGGGGTCTGCATATAGCTTGCGTATATGTCGCTTGGTAATTGGAAAGCGCTTATCTAACAATAAATCATCAAGCGTATTGGGGAATTGCTTTGTACCGTTGGGGCTGCTTTCGTAATAGCTGCCAATTGCTTTACGAAACTCTTCGCCTATAAACAGTAGCTCTTTTTCGCGCTCACGCTGCGAATCTTGATGCCAAACAATACCAGTGCCTGCCATGCCAATGCCTACAATAGCAATGACTGCCAGCAAGCCCATGTAGGTAAAACCTGCTTGTAACTGTTTTTCAATTATGTACATTTTTACCAATCGGCATATTTAGTGCCATCTTTAGCTGTGCCCAATGCACCGCTGTGAATATCGGCTATATCCCCTTCAATGGGTGGCTCAGGCGCTACAAATATCCAAGTAATTGTGCTTTCGGTAATCGGGTCAATCGGCAGTTTTCGTATGTATTTTTTATCCACTAAATCATCGAGTGTTTTGGGATATTGCCCAGTATCGGCATAAAATTTATCTAAACTTTCGCGTAAAGTGGTTAAATCTTGTTTCAGCGTAGCCTCTTTTGCACGTTCTATACTGCTAAAATATTTTGGCACGGCAAGTGTAAGTAGCATAGCCAATATAGCCAATACTACTAGCAGCTCTACTAATGTAAAACCGTGTGTGAAACCACGTGTAGTTTTTTGCATAAGGCCTGCTAGTTTGTGATGCCTACCAATTAGCATATGGCACGCCATTAATACCAACTCGCTGGCTTTGTGAATAAACATCGAACACATCTGCGCCTTCTGTTGGGTTTTGGGCATCACTTTCATAGCTGCGCAAGCCCCAGTTACTTGGCAAGTCACCTGCATTTTCATCGCTAGATAACATCGGGTCTTGTGGAATTCTGCGTAAAAATTTTATTTTATTTTTATTGACGTCTTTTTCATCGGTTACGCCGTTTACCAATATGATTAAATCTGGCGGGTAACCCGTTTCTTCAATACTTTTTTTAATGCGTCCATCATCAGCAGCTTTTTTGTAAGCATCGATGGCCTCACGGATTTGACGCAAATTTGCACGCAACTCGTTTTCTTTGCTGCGCTGCACACTCATTTGCAACATGGGCATTGCTGCACTGGCTAAAATGGCCAAAATAGTAACTGTGACTATCAATTCTATTAGTGTAAAACCTTTAAATTTTTTATTAATGCACTTTATCATGGCGCCTCTACAGAGCCTGCAGGCTCTGGTATCACGGGTGAAACAGGCTGTTGATTTGGTAAAAACGCTGAGCCATCAGGGTTAATGCTAGCCGCAGGCTGCTCTACAGGTATAACTACAGGCGTTGCTGCTGGCTCAATTGGCTGCTGTAAATCAGGTGTTTCTTGATTATTATTAAGCTGCAATTGACGCAAACGCATTTGCTCGCGCATTCTACTTTGTGGTGTTTCTGCACCGTTGCTAGCTGGCAAGTTAATTTGTGGTTTATCTGTAATTAAGCTTTCAGTGCCCGACCAATACTCGGCTATTTCAGCTTGCGGTGGACTAATATTTACGATAATTCTAGGGGTTATTGCTAATACAATTTCAGTTTTACTTTTTCTATCTTCTTGGTTTGAAAATAATCGGCCTAATAATGGAATATCTCCAAGCCCAGGTAGCTTGCTGGCATTTTTACGCTCATCGTCTAAAATAAGCCCTGCTAAAATTTGTGTTTCACCATTTTTTAAACGTAAAACCGTATTGGCATTACGCGTACCAATAGTAAAAACAGTTGCACCATTTCTGGTGACTGTTTTTTCGCCTAAAGAGCTTACCTCTAAACCTATTTTGATATTCACAAAATCGTTTAATGCAATACGCGGCTCTACATCTAGCTTTAAGCCTACGTCTACATATTGCACGCTTTCAGAAATCCCCACATTGGCGGTAGAGGTAGTGGTAATAATAGGCACTTTATCACCCACCAATATTTTAGCTTTTTCGTTATTTTTAACTCTAATTCTAGGGTTAGACAGCAAATTAACATCACCCGTGGTTTTTTTAAAGTTAAGTGCAGGGTTGGGTGAAACGCCGATAGTGCCTGATTTTATTGTTTTAAGTGCCTCTAAAGTAAGCGTTGCTGGGCTGAGCACTGCCAATTGACTAGGGTAAGTAATACCCAACTCTTGTAGTCGTGATCGGCTTACTTCTAGCACTTCAATTTCTAGCATCACCTCTGGATCTTCTAAATCATTGGCAGCCACTAGCTTTTCTGCGATTCTTATTACCTCTGGTGTGTCGCGCATCACCAGCATATTAAGCCTATCATCTACAAAAATATCTTTAGTTTTAAGCATAGTTTTAAGTAGGGCGGCAACTTGTTTGGCGTTGGTATTGGTTAAGTAAAAACTACGTATCATTAGCTCTTGATAATCTTTTAGCTTAATTTGTGTATTAGGAAAAACCAATGCAGTGTTTTCGGACAAGGCTTTTTTCTTTAAACCATTGCTTGAAAGCACCATTTCAATCGCATCTTCAATGCGGGCTTTTTTAATGAAAATGGTGGCTTTTGTATCGGGCTTAATATCTTTATCTAAAATAAAATTAATGCCTGTTGCACGTGATAACGCTTCAAAAACCACTTTAATATTGGCATCGCGCAGCTCTAAAGTCACGGGTTTATCAAACGCGGGCTTAAGTTTTGGCGGTGCAGCCTTTATTGGAGATAGTTTATCTTCAATTTGCGATTGCAAATTAATTGCACTAGATTGCTGTGGGCTCTCAACCAATACTTCGTGCACTAACTCTTTAGCTGCTTCAGTTTGATTACTTGTTGTTAACTCATTGGCTTTTTCAAGTTTTTTAACTTGTGCTACTTCACGCTCAACCACTGTTTTACCATTAACAGCACTTGCATCATCGGGTAGAAAACTCAATACTCTATCGTAAAAGCTATTGGCTGCCTGATAATCACCCTTTAATCTGGCTTGCTCGGCCTGCGTTGATAATTGTGTTACGGCCAACTCTTTAGTTACCAACAAGTTTTTTCTTTGTATTGTAGCCTCCGGTTGCAAATCCAAATTTTTTTGGGCTGCTATTACTTTGGCTTCTGGCGTATCGCCTTTAACAGTTTGTTTTTCCCATGGGGCAAAAGCGCATGCTGATAATTGCGTTAATAAAACCATTAAAAAAGTATTTTTAAGTTGTTGTATTGTGTTTTTAGTTGTCATGCATACATCCCTAATTACAGATTCATTTCTTCTACTACTGGCTGGTTTGCTTCTAAAGTTACGGCGGCGGCGAGTTTAGATAGTGTTTGCGGAAGATTAAGTGGCAAATAAGTTAGGCGTAAAGTCGTTGCATCTTCAGCATCTAAGCGCCATTGATGATCAATTTTCTCACCCTGAATCACCGAAAATAATCTACCGTTAGCCATTAAAAACACCTGCGTGCCTTTGGGTGTATCTTCCAACTTACCCATGTAGGTAAAGGGTGCTGGTGGCGCCACAGGTGGTGGCACTGGCAGCGGTTTTATTTTTTTGATTATTGGCACTTCAAGCCATGAATGCACTTTAAATAAAGCGGCTGATTGATTATTTCCGCGCTCACGCTTTAACTTTTGCCAAGGTATTAAGCGGCTATTAGCGCTTAAATCATCAGGCGTATTTAATGCTAAAACCTCACTCTGGCTAATCACACTATCTGGTTTTTCAGTTGATTTTTGTTGTTGCGTGCCCTGCGTAGTAGCTGCTTGGTCAGTCAGCTCAATCGTCTCAACTTCAGTTGCATTGTCGCTATTAATTGCAGTCCATACGGTTAGAGCAATTGCTATTAAAAGTAGCAGCATTAACCATTTGCTAGAAGCTTTTTCAGTGGTTTTAGTCGCTAAATTATTCACCACGAATCTCCTTGCAATAGCAGCACAAATACCAATCTTGCTTCTACTGTAGGGCTAAGTGAGTTTTCACGCTTAATCTGCAAATCACTTAAAGCCAATGCGGGCATGAGAAACATTATCTCTGCAATAAACTGACGTATTTGTGTGTATTGCCCGACAACTGGCAGCACAATTTCATAGCGTGCTAATTGGCCTTGTTTAGTTTTAGTTATGTTTTTTTGAGTTAGCTTATAATCACCACGGTTTAATACAAGCCGTTGTTTTAATGCAGTTTCTGCAATTAAATTTAACCATTGTGGCAAGCTAGCACCTTCTGGAAACAGGGCATAAAATTTAGCTATATCGTCTATTGTGGTTTGCTGTTGCGGCAGTTTTATTTGAACTTGATTACTGTTAATGGGCGCAACTTTACTACTATCAAGTTGATGTTGAGCCAGATTAACTTGTTGTAGACTTATTTTTTGCTGCAACGGAATAAATTGACCCATATAAAACAGGCAACAACTGATTAAAATAGTAAAACCAAGCAAGCCAAAAATGCCTAACTTTTTTGCATAGTTGGTGATTACCCAAACCCCATAATGTAGATTAAGCTTGGTCACTGTATTGTTAACTCCCATTTTGCAAATACGGTAAAGCTAACTGGCTTAGCTGTATTTACCTCATCAATACTATGTTTTTGCAAGTAAACTTGTGCAAGCATTGGTTGGTGTTCTAGTTGCTTAATATATTGCAGCACTGCTACTAAATTTTTAGCCTCCCCTATCAACAATACTTGCTGCTTTTTGTAATTTGGCTCTAAGTTTAACAGTGCAATATTTCGCATATCAGATTGCTCAATGGCTAGTAACAGCTCATTCCATGGGGCAGTCAGCGCGTTTACAGACTCTTGCACTTGTTTAATCTCATCAGAAGAAATTGTTAGTGCCACTGATTTTACGGGTAACTTAACGGGCGCAGCCTGCTGACTATATTGGCTTAACATTAAGGCGTTATCTGCGAAAGTGTTTTGCTGGGTTTGATAAGCCTGCCATGTGAATGCAGCCAGCACTAAACTTAACAACAGCACCAATACACCTAGCCAGCTGATGTTTGTTCGTGCAAAAAAAGGTTGTGGAATAAAATCTAAATCTAGTTTTTGATTCATGCCATAGCCCCTAAAACTAAGGCTGCACTTATTGAAGCGTTACTATTGTTTTGCTCAATATAGTTAATATTCCAGCCTTTAATGCCTAGTAGTGCTGTATTTTTATAATTGGGCGCATAAATAAAGGCATCACGATGAGTTGCATTGCCTAGTGTGTTTTCGCGCAATAACAGCTGATTTAACTCAGCCTGCCAATCTTTGCGTATCAATTGCGTACGTAATTGTTGGTATTGTCCTTTTTGCAGATTTAGTAGTGTAATACGTCCAATTTCTACAATGGCTAAATAGGCTGTTAGCTTTAATAACGGCTTAGCCAAACCATTTAATACATGCATTAAATGTGGGCTTACGCTAACAAGTTTTAATTGATGTGTGGCTGCTATTTGTTTTAAATTTTCTATTAATTTATTGTCTATAGCCGCCACCATACTGGGCTGGTGCGGTGCCGCAGCATCACATTTTATTTGCCAATTAGCCGCGGCTAATCCATATAATTCATGCAAGGCTGCACTTGCATAAGCATCTTTTTCTGCGCTACTCATCATTATTGCCTGCGCGGGCAACAGTAAATAGCGCACAAAGTCGCTACTTAACACAACCTGTAATTGGGTATTGGGTTTAGGTTTTATTAAAGCTAAACGAATATCTAGTTGATTAATAACGTGTTGCCAAACAGGCGCATCTATTATTTGTTGCTGTGTGATTAAGTCTTTTTTGCTGTGTAAGCCACTGCCTAACCCATTTGAATGGTTAATAACAGTTATGCTTTCTGTGTTTAACAAAACCAATAATCGGTTTGGCATAAACAAGTTAGCTGGTAATAAATTAAGCAACGAAGGTAACACGATTAATTTCTTGTAAAGTGGTAACGCCATTACCTACAGCCTCTAATGCGGCCTCACGAATGGTGCGCATGCCGCTACGTTTTGCAGCTTCTTTTAGTTTGCGAATAGGCTCGCGCGCTACAATCATTTCACGCAACTCATCATTTAAGATAAGCAGCTCTGCCACCGCTTTACGGCCACGATAACCTGTGCCACGACAATGACCGCAGCCTTTAGCAAACTTAAATTGCATAGTGGCAGCCATGCTTGGGGTAATGCCAGAATCTTCTAGTAATTGCGCATCGGGTTGAACGTCTTCAGCGCAGTGAGGGCAAATGGCGCGAATTAAGCGCTGAGCCATAATGCCGTTCATAGCGGCTACAAAATTATAGGGATCTACCCCCATGTGCATAAAACGCCCAATCACATCTAGTACGCTATTGGCATGCACAGTAGTAAACACCAAATGCCCTGTTAATGCTGCTTGTACAGCAATTTGTGCTGTTTCAGCATCCCTTATTTCACCCACCATAATTTTATCTGGGTCGTGACGTAAAATTGAGCGCAAACCGCGTGCAAAAGTAAGGCCTTTTTTTTCGTTCACTGGGATTTGCAATACCCCAGGCAGTTGATACTCAACCGGGTCTTCGATCGTGATAATTTTGTCGTGCCCAGTGTTAACTTCAGAAATAGCAGCATACAAAGATGTTGTTTTACCGCTGCCTGTGGGGCCAGTGACTAAAACCATGCCATAAGGCTCACTGGCTAATTTACGAAATTGACTAATAATTTTGGCATCAAAACCTAATGCTTGCAGGCTTAATCCTTGCGCCTCATCAGACAGTGCTTTTCTGTCTAACACCCGCAGCACAGCATCTTCACCAAATACGCTGGGCATAATCGATACGCGAAAATCCACCTCGCGCCCTTGCACTATCACCTTAAAACGTCCATCTTGTGGAATGCGTCTCTCAGCAATATCAAGTTGAGCCATTACTTTAATGCGCGATATTGCTTGGTCGGCGTTGTCGCCTCCTTGTAAGCCACCGACGTTAGCCATCACACCATCAATGCGATATTTAATCGCTAAACCTGTACCAGCACACTCAAGGTGAATATCACTTGCCCCTGTTTTTAAGGCATCGTAAAGTGTGGAATTAATTAGTTTAATAATAGGGTTAGTATCTTCGTTAATAGACTTTAACGATAAATGCGCTACTGCTTCATCGGTTTCTGTGTTGCTGCTGTGCGCAGCGCCCTGCAAGCCATCCATCGCACGCATGGTTTCTTCATGGCGCGCTAAATATGCGGCAATATCTGTGCTATGTGCCAGTTGCCAAGTAAATGGCTGCTTAATATATTCATTTGCCCAATCTTGTAGTGATTCGTTAAAAGGATCTGCAAATACTAAAATGAGTGAGGCTTTGCTTATTTGCGCATTACTTAATGCAGATTCAACAGATTGCTCATCACAATTTTCACTGGTATAAAAAGCTAAGCACTCTTTTTGCTGCGCAATAGAGAATGGAATAATGTCAAATGCGGCAGTTAATGCATTTAAATGCTTCATGCTGGCCGCAGAAAAATGCAATGCTGTGCTTAGCGCATCTATGAAATCTTCTTGATTAAATGTAGAAATTTCTTCTAACACAGCGATAGTTTTACGCTGTTGTTGTAATGCTTGTGTTTTTGCCTGTTTGATTAACGCAGCACTTAGCGAATTTAGTTGTGGTTGACTGGCTATCAATTGAGTAACAGGTAGTTGAAGATGCGCATTCATTATTGAATGTTCCCCGCTAACTCAAAAATTGGCATATAGAGCAATAGCACAACCACACCAATTACAAGCCCAATAAATAGCATAAGAATAGGCTCAAAAAGTCGGGTAAACCAATCTATCCAGCGCGATAATTCCTCGTCATAAAATGCAGCAATACGCTCCATCATATCGCCAATTTTTCCGCTACGCTCGCCCACACGCAGCATGCGAATCGCTATTGGCGTGCTTAGCCCAGCTTGCTCCATTGCCACAGAAATAGTCTGGCCCTCATTAATTGCTGTAGTGGCTAGCTGCATATTGCCCTGCAGGCCCACGTCTAATAAACCAGATACCGATTGCATAGAGGCCAAGATAGGTGTGCCACCTTTTAACAACATACCTAATGTGCGGTAAAAACGTGCTAATTGATATGTGCGCAGACGCTTACCCAAAGCAGGTATGCGCCAAAAAAGCTGGCTTATCCACTTTCTAACCACTGGCCTTGTAAATGCATAAGCCATCGCTATAACACCTAAGCCTAATGCCAATAAAAGCGCTTTACCATGGCTTTCTAAAAAAACGCCCCATGCCAACAAAACTTGTGACAAAAATGGTAAGTTTCCACCTGTGTCTTCGTAAATACGGCTGAATTTAGGCACCACAAAACCCAGTAAAAACATAATCACTAAGCCGCCTACCCCAAGCAACAAAATTGGATAGATTGAGGCACTGACTATTTTCTTTTTTACTAAGCCCAATTGCTGCTCGTAGCTTACATAACGGGTTAATGCTTCTGCTAAATCACCTGTTTTTTCACTAGCACGCACTGTGGCTACATATAAAATTGGAAACGTGTTTGATTGCTGTGCTTGCAGCTCTAATGCCGCTGAAAAAGTTTGGCCTTGATAAAGTGATTGCAGTAGCGTATCTAGAACCTGCTTAATGTCTAAGCGCTGTTCTTTTTCGGCTAGCGTTTCAATAGCTTCTACCAAGTTAAGGCCAGCATCTAGCAAGGCCAGTAGCTCTTGACTAAACAGAGCTAGCGGAAACACTTGTTTTTTGCCTTTAAAAAAAGCTTGAGACAAAGCCTTTGCAGCAATTGGCGTGTAGCCTTTTGCTTTTACCAGCGCCATTGCGTCTTCTGCATGCATAGCCGATATGCTGAGAAGCACCATATCTCGCCCACGCACTGCTTTTACTTGAAACTGCACGGTTGGCTAACTACCAGCTCACTACATCTTCAGATTCTTTATCGCCACCCAGCTGCGCATCTTTGCCGAAGGTATAAAGATCGAAATCACCATGCTCACCTGGCGATTTGTAAAGATAGGGTTTATCCCAGGGGTCGTTTGGAATATTTTTTTTAAGATAAGGCCCAGACCATTTAGATTCATTACCAGGGTTTTTATAAAGCGCTGCCAAGCCTTGCTCAGAGTTTGGATAGCTACCTGTATCAATACGATATTGGTCTAAGGCTTTACCAAGCGCATCTATTTGAGCTTTTGCTGTTTTGGTTTCAGATTTACCAATTTGCTCAAAATACTTAGGCCCAACGTAGCCTGCTAATAAGCCTATAATCACCATAACCACCAACAGCTCTAGCAATGTAAAGCCTTGATTATTTGTGTTAAATTGAATTTTTTTATTTATATTCAACATAAGTTTAACTGCACCAAAATTAAATTTAGATGACAATTTTAGTCAAACTTGTTTGCAATAAAATTGCAGATTTGTGACACTTTTGTCACAAAGCAAGCCAGTTTAAAATTTTATAAATTATTTTTACATAGCCTAAACTGTCGGCTAAAAATTAAGCGCGAGTTAAATTCTTGCTTGCGCATAATTCATTGGATAAATAACTTTTTCGCGAGCGTCAGACCAAATCAACTCGCAATTATCATCATCTACGTGCACCATTCTGCCGTGTTTATCGACACAATATTCGCCACATACAATCATTTCTTCAAAGCTATAGTCTTGTCCAACACGCGTGTACTCAAATAAAACACTGCGCACCACACGGCCACCACGCTGTACATGGCAGCCATCGCTAATCCAAGTAGGGCCGATTATTTCGGTACCTTTATCAATGCGCGCACCAGATCCAACATAAACGGGACCAGTTATTTTGGTGTTTTCCCAATCTATATGTACATTTAAGCCTACCCAAACACCAGGTTTTATCTGCTTGCCAGGCATGTGCATTGCAGGCACTTCGCCTTGCATAACCTGCTGCATCACCTCCCAATAGTCTGAAACTAGGCCAATATCAATCCAATTAAATGCTTGATTGATGGCATAAAAAGCTAAGTTTTTTTCAACTAATAATGGAAATAAGTCTGAGCCAATATCAAATGTACTACCAGTTGGTATTAAATTTAATGCCTCAGGCTCAAAAATATAAATGCCTGTGCTGGCAAGGTTTGAGCGTGCATCTGCTTGGCTTGGTTTTTCTTGAAATGAAATTATTTTGCCGTCATCGTCTGTTAGCACAATACCGTAGCCAGATACTTTATCCATAGCCACCTGCTTGGCCACCAAGCTCACAAGTGCGCCTTTTTGTCTGTGCTCGGCTACTGCAGCAGTAATATCTAAATCTATAATGGCATCGCCACAAATAACAATGGTTGTTTCATTAAAAAATCCGCCAAAATCTTGAATTTTGCGCATACCACCAGCAGACCCTACTGGGCTGGGAACAATCTGACCGTTGCTAATATCACCTTCGAACGAGTAGCCAATTTGTATGCCAAAACGATGTCCATCACCAAAATATTGTTGAATTTTATCGTGTAAATAACTCACATTAACCATCACCTCGTTAATGTTATGTTTGGCTAAGTGCTCGATTAAATAAGCCATCACTGGTTTACCCAAAATAGGGATCATAGGTTTTGGTAGCTCATAAGTAAGCGGCCTAACGCGGGTGCCCTTACCTGCAGCTAAAATCATCGCTTTCATTGCTACTGCCTTCATTATTAACAGGCTAATACTATAAATTTTAATTATTAAGTATTGATGACTAATTCAGCTTATTGCAATAAAAAAGCGGCTTTAAAGCCGCTTTTAACTACCTGCATAAATTAATTTTTACGGCGTCTTGTAAAACCAAGCAGCATCAAGCCTGCTAGCAACATGCCAGCAATTTCTGGCTCGGGTACTGGTGATACTGAATTACCAACACTGACGTTACTTAATGAAAATACCAAGTCATCGTAATCTCTATCACCGCCGTTAAATATATCTTCGAAACCAATATTTAAAGATTGGCCAGACGTAACGTCATAAGCGGCGTGCATAAAATGATCGGGGTTTAAATTGGCAGTGCCAGTGTAATAGGCGAATCCAGTGGTATTAACAAACATAGTAAAGGCTAACTCTGTACCTGCTTGAAAACTGCCCAAAGAAAATTGGCTACCAGCAATAGCTGTTTGGTTATTAAGTATTTTTTCTGCATCGCCTTGCAAAAATAAATCATTTGAATAGGCAGCAGTTTTAGATAGAAAAGTTAAGATAACTTCACCAGCAGTAGCTACATAAAGCTTATCGGCTGATGGCGTAAATTGGTAAGGCCTTGGTTGAGCGGCCATTGCAGAACTTGAAATTGCCATTAATGCGGATAATACAAAAAACTTAAATGTCTTCACTTTTATCTCCTTATAGAATTACTTTTTATATCTATATAAAAAGTTGTACCAAAAAATATTACTAAAATTTATATCAAGCATTTTGTTCTTGCATCATGACAACATGATTTATTTTTTATTAAAAAAATAGTCATAACGGACTAGATTAGCCCAAATGGGCTAATTGGTTAGTGCTGTATAAATAGGATTAATTACCCAGAAAATTTGTGAAGGTTTGCTATTGAAGCTAATTTATCTAACTAGCAAGCTTAAAGTTTAATAAGCTTTAGAGTCTTTGAATACAAGAGTAATGGTTTTAAGAATAATATTAATATCAAGAGAAAGTGACCATTTTTTTAAATAGTCCAAATCGTAATCAATACGGGCTTTCATGCTTTCTACCGTTTTGGTCTCACCTCTGAAACCATTAACTTGTGCCCATCCGGTAATACCTGGCTTTACCTTATGGCGAATCATGTAGCCTTTAATAAGCTTGCGGTACATTTCATTATGCGTAACTGCATGTGGCCTTGGCCCCACTACGCTCATTCTACCTTGCAGCACATTAATAAATTGAGGCAGCTCATCCAATGAAGTTTTACGTATAAATTGGCCAAATCGCGTGACTCTTTTATCGTTAAGTGTTGCTTGAGTAACGGTGGCACCGTTTTCGGCAACTGTCATTGATCTAAATTTATATACAATAATTTCTTGACCATCTAAACCATAACGGCGCTGATTAAATAGAATTGGGCCTGACGAGCTTAGCTTTACACCAAGCGCCACCACAATTAGAAGTGGAGAAATTAAACATAAAAGCACGCTGGCTATCACAATATCGCTGGCCCTTTTTACAAAACCATTAAAGCCTGTAAATGGTGTTTCACATACGGCAACTACAGGCATGCCATCAATTTCGTCAATTCTTCCTTGTATCAAATCGGCCATAAAAAAATCGGGCACAAAGTAAATAGAAGCAGTGGTATCTTTCAAATCGTCTAGTAAAGACATAATTTGGGCATGCATAGAAGGCGGCAGTGTGATGTATATAATATCAATTGCTTTTAATCTTACGAAATCTGCTAATTGTTGAATATTGCCTGTTAACACGATGTTGCTTGACGATGAAAGTTCTGATTTTTGAATACTCAAATCATCAAAAAACCCTTTTAACTCGATAGCTAACTCAGTATCCGTTTCGATTCTATTTTTAAGTTGTTGACCCAACTCGTTCAATCCAACAATTACAGCAGTTTTTTTAACCTGCGCGATATAGTGCTGACTAGATAAATATTGGCTTATAGACCAATGTGCAGCAACAAGTGTGACAGGTGTAATGAGCACCCAAGCCAATATTACTTGCTGTGAGAATATGTGTAGGTATGAGGTGGCGTAACCAAAAAAAAGCAATATAGCCACAATTAAAAACCACTGGCTAAATGTTGCCAAGGTGTCTTTGCTGATGCTTTTTGTGTTAACCCAAGAACCAGGAAAGCTGAGCGTGAATACTAAAATTGACAGCAAAATATAATGCGAACTTAGTTTTCTTTCGGCACACATCACCAAGCAAAAAAGTATGGCTATCATTAATACTGGATCTACAAGTATTTTAATGAGCTTATTGAAGTTTAATGCTTTATTAAAACTGAATTGCTGCTGAAATCTCACCATGAAAATTGAACAATCTGGCAGTATGGTATTTGATATTAGATAATTAATATGACATAGAGATGTATCTATGTGATTTGATGCGAAACTATTTACTAAAAATATTATTGAAAAATACTGTAGTACTCTTTGTAAGTTTTTTCAGCAATGCGCTTCCAGTTATAGTGGCTGCTTATCCACGCTCTTAAATACATGCGTGTTTCTAATGTAGCGGGTTGGCTAATATTTTCTGATAATAACTGTGAAAGTTTATCTACATTACCAAGCTCAAAATAACAGCTTGAATTAAGCCCTAGCTCAAGATTAGCAGGTATATCACTAGCAATTACTGGCAGGCCATAGCTTAGTGCTTCTAACAACGAAATTGACAAGCCTTCGTGTGATGAAGGCAATACAAACAATGCTGCGTGTGTATACAAGCTGCGCAAAGTGTCACCTGTCTGAAAACCCGTTAGTACAATATTAGGGTTATCTGCCGCAGATTTCATTAATGCTTGCAAGTAATCGTCGGGGTGATCTGATGAACCCACTAAGACTAATTTAACATCTGACAAACTAGCCTGATTAAATGCTTTAATTAAATCTAGATGGCGCTTTTCTGGAACCAAACGGCTTACCAACAAAATATACTTATTTTTTATTAGGCCAAACTGCTCAAGGTGCGATTCAGAAACATTAAGGTTAGGCAGCACTACACCGTTATGAATAAGCTCGGCATGCATTGTATGTTTGCGTACCACCATGTCACGTATCACGTTTGAAATAACAATTCGGCTATTTGAAAAGCGCATACCAACCCACTCGCCAAGCAGCAGCATATTACGCGCTAAGCCACCCCATTTTTGCCTGTTGTAATCTGGCCCATGATGCGTTACAACCACTTTCAAACCTAGCAATCTAGCCAATGGTGTCATTAAAGCTGGGCCAATAGCGTGTATATGTAGAATGTCTGGGCGTTTAATTGCAGCATAAAGTACGCCTAAAAATGTATGTACTAACGTCTCTAAACCTTTAGATTTTGGTGCCCATAGCTTGGTAAATTTTACGCCATTCCATTGCTTGCCTGTGCTTGCTTTTTGGTAGTTAGAGCGTACTAGCACTTCTAAATCGCAACCTAACCCTACTAACAATGGCGACAAATGTTCAGCGTGTGTTTCTACACCGCCTTGCACATTTGGAAACCCACGTAGGCCTAGCATCATGACGCGAATTGGTCTTTTTATTGCAACCTTATCATTTGCCCAAGCAGTATCGTAATTTAGGGGGTTACTAAAGCTGGTATTTGTTATAAATGCTTTAGTGGGTTGCAAATCTAGCGCGCTTATATTTAGTTCATTGGCATTTACTGTATTAAGGTAATCAGAATATTGATTGTTTGGCGCAAAGCTTGAATATTTTACAAAGCTTAAATACTCAGCAAAGAAGGTCTCTGCGGTTTTAAACAATTTTGCAAAAATATTCACGTAATTCACTCCTTTTTTACCATTTAACAACGTTGGTATACACAGCGTTAGAATGACTGTGCGAGGTTGCATCTGTGTGAATAAAAGTTGAGTTTATATAGTCCGAACGGACTATATAAATATAAGCCGACCAATTATTAATTAGCCATCAATTAGCGACTTGTTTTTAGTTGCTAGTAGTCACGCTTTGTAACACCCTCTTAACCTAATTGACACATTAATAAAATCAAACTGCAATATTTATGCGGCAAACTAATCATTATTGCTAAAGGATATTAAAGATGAAATTGCTGACTAGATTACGCGAGTTAAGAAATGAAATAGGTAATGATTCAACACGAAATCAATCTACGATAAATGACCAACACCTAGAAACAATTGGGGTGGGTGCTACCACTATAGATGATATTTTAAGATTAAATATTGCTTATACGCATTTCGAAAATCGTCAATACCATCCAAAATAAAACTGGCCAGAATAAACCGGCCAAAATAATGCACTTAATGATGTTGCTTAGTTAACAGTTACAACGTAAACAGTTACAACGATTAATATTAATGGTTGTAACCGATTTTAATTATTAATGCTGATGTGCTGATTTACTAATGCCTGGTGCATCATGCGCTTTAGATAACCATACTTTGGCCGCTGGTGAATGTTCCATATCACCAATATCAGCATAATCTGTACGCTGATAACTTTGCAATGTTTGCTCACTAGTTGCCAGTGCAGACACAACATTTGAATCTTGCTTTAGCAATTGAATGCTTACTTGGTGCTTAGGGTAAACGTAAGTCAATTGCAATGGTATTTGCAATGCTTCTATCCAAGTAATATGCGTTTTAATGCCATTAATTTTGCCTTGGTATGCCGTTAAGTTTAAGCCCTGATACTGCTTTTTAAGGCTAGTTTTTTTCATTCCTGCCAAGTCTTTTTGCGTAACCAAGCTAGTAAGCGCTTGCCATTTAGCGGTATCGGTTTGCATGGCTGTTAAATCTGAATTCAGTAATTTTAAATCTATTGGCGAATATTCAATGACTCGTTTTTCATCGTGCATTAAAAATTGGTAGTACAACTGATTATTACTTTCTATTGTCCACAGCTCGCTACTGGTAGATTCAGCTTTTCTTAGCTCTACTTGGCTAGGGCTGCGCCACATCCACCAAATAGTTTTAGTCGCTTTAGCAGTTTTGTTGCAAGGCAACTTACATTCTGTTGTTTCAAATTGTGCATTCAGTGTTGTTAATGGCAACTGTTCTGCATAAGCAGTTAGGCTATTTAAGCCCGCTAATACAATCGAAATCAATAATTTGCGAGACAAACGCATAAGGCTTCCTAAACGATATTAAAAAAGGGCGATACCAGCATTCGCTATATCGCCCTTATACTTTAGCAAACTAAAACGACAGTTTTATTACTGACTTTTATTGCTTTGATTTATTTAAAGCATTAAAAGCCAAACGCCTCTTTCATTACATGAAAAATGTAACTTTGTTCTTGCACACCATGAAATAAGTAAGCTTTTGGGCCACCTGCAAAAATTTGTACATCTTCTGCTGCATGTGTCTCTGAACCTGCTGGCACTAACGCTTCTTGGTGAAAGTCAGGGTTAGTTGTGTCGACTGTTGTCATATCGGCCACGCGGCCTGCAGCTGTAGGCAAGCTGTAAACGCCTTCACCAGGTGAACCAACATGGTAACCTTTACCATTAGCGTATGAAATGGTCGTGTATGGCTTACCATCTTCGGCCAATGTAAATGCAGTTTCACCAGCACCTATTACTTTACCTAACACTGGGTTACCACGTGCAGGGTAGCCAGCCATTGTCATGGTGTGGCTATGATCTGCCGTTACAATAACTAACGTATCATTTAAATTAACTTTTTCTAATGCTTTTTTAACAGCATCACTTAGTGCAACCGTATCAGACAATGCACGATAAGCATTACCTGCGTGGTGACCATGGTCAATACGACCCGCTTCAACCATTAAAAAATAACCTTTTGGGTTCTTTTTCAATACATCAATAGCTTTGTCAGTCATTTCAGCTAGGCTTGGTTCTTTGCCAGCATCAGCAGGGCGATCATGCTCAAACTCCATGTGTGAACGCTCAAATAAACCAATTAAACGTTTAGTGCCTGCTGCATTAAATGCATCAAACTGCGCCTTGTTCCATACAAAATCAGCATCAAATTTAGTTTGAAACTCTGTAATTAAGTTACGGCCGTCTGTACGCTCACCACGTCTTGTCGTATCTTCTGGGTCAAACACTGTAGTAGGTAAAAACTTAGTACGGCCACCGCCTAAAAATACTTCCATACCATCACCAATCGCGCCTGCACCAAAGTTATCAATAGCTTGTGCAGCAATATCGTTTACGCCTGCGGCTGGTGCTGTCGCTGTTTTGGTTTCCCAATCGCGGGTTGAGGTGTGCGCATAAGTAGCTGCTGGTGTTGCGTGAGTAATACGGGCTGTAGAAACAACCCCTGTAGATAAACCTTTTGTTTCGGCCATTTCTAAAATTGTGGTTAATTTATTAGCCTGAATTAGTGCATTATCGCCATCACCATTATTGACGCTTTGGTCAACAGATAACACACCATCGTTAGTTTTAACGCCGGTTACCATTGCTGTCATAGTTGGTGCAGAGTCAGCTGTTTGTTGATTAGCAGAGTATGTTTTTGACATAGCAACATAAGGTAATTTTTCGAAAGATAGTAAATTACGCTCGCCGTCTACACCCTTCATTTGGCCTTCAAAAATACGTGCTGCCGTTACGGTAGAAACACCCATACCATCGCCCACAAACAAAATAATATTTTTTGCACGTTTAGCATTTGGAAAAAGTTGTTTAGCTTTTGCTAAAGCTGCTTGACCATCCAATGTCCAATCAGCAGCATCTTCAGCGTAAGCAACCTGTGCGCCTAATGCAAGCATAACTGCTAAAGCACTGGCTTTTAATGATAATAGTTTCATTATAAAATCCTTTAATAAATAGTAATTCTAGTAAATAGTAATTAAGCTGTAATCATACGAATGTTAATTAAACAGCTGTGCGACGACGCGCAACAAAACCCATCAAACCCAAACCCGCTAATAGCATGGCGTAAGTGTCTGGCTCTGGCACTGGTGTTACTTGTAAACTCACATTATCTAAACCCAATTGCAATTGACCCTCGTTAGCAACGCTAGCAAATCGCAAAGTGTAAGTACCGCCAGTAGCCAATAAAGCTGAAACATCAAATGAATAATTCACATAAGGATTAGCAACATCGCCGCCAATAACACTTGAGCCATTTGAACCACCCACGTAAAAAGTCTGCGCAATGTCTGATGTGCCCGTTGCAAATGTGCCAGCACCTGCATTTAAAATCTCAACACGTACATGCTGATTAGCATCAAAACTGCCACCTGTCTCAAAATCAAGCAAAGCTGAACCCGTGCCGCCATCGCGTATTTGCGTACCGTTTGTGCTTTGATTATTAACAAACATACTAAAAGAAAGTGTGGCTGAACTTACAGCACCCGTTGTGAAGGTTTGGTATAAAGCTTGATTACTTAAGGTGTATGCATCTAATAATGCATAATTAATACCTGCGGCTGCGCCTACATTATTGCGGTCGCTTACATTCGTCAGACCATCGTTTTCTAGCAGCACAGAGCCTAGTGCACCAGCTTCTGCATTACTCCAACCTTGTATATCATACTCATCAACACCTACGGCCTCAAAACCACCGTTTACAATCAATTCATCTGCGCTGGCCGATATAGCAAACAATGAAACGCTTGCCAACAACAATCCAACACTGGTTTTTTTAAAATTCATCAATATCTCCTAATAAAAATTAGCCTATTTGCCTTTAATTACACATGGCTTTTAGATAACTGAGAGGTTAGAGATTAATCATGTAAAAGGTATGTCAATGCATGAGCCGAACGGCCTATATAGGGATTGATTGACTATGCCCAACTTAAGTGAGAAGTTAACAGGAAAGCGCATCGCGTGACAGTTACACTTTAGCTACACAGTTTAAAACAAAAAAGCCTAGTCAT
>JANMNC010000030.1:0-6959 GCA_031373695.1 Methylotenera sp.
GCAAAAATTGGTTTGCTGGGTTTAAACGGCTCGGGTAAATCGACTGTATTGCGCATTATGGCCAATGCCGATAAAGAATTTGAGGGCGAAGTGCAGTGGCAGCCCAATATGACAATTGGTTATTTGCCGCAAGAGCCGCAATTAGATGCCGAAAAAACCGTGCGTGAAGAAGTAGAAAGCGGCATGGGCGAGGTAATGCAGGCGCAAGCCATGTTAGAGGCAGTGTATGCCGCTTATGCAGAGCCAGATGCGGATTTTGACAAGCTGGCTGAAGAACAAGCCAAGTGGGAAAACATTATCGCCGCCAGCGGTAGTGATTTAACCACCCAATTAGAGATTGCCGCAGATGCGCTACGCCTACCACCTTGGGATGCCAAAATTGGCCCGTTGTCTGGCGGTGAAAAACGTCGTGTGGCCTTGTGCAAATTGTTGCTATCTAAGCCAGATATGTTGTTGCTAGATGAGCCAACCAACCATTTAGATGCAGAGTCGGTGGAATGGTTAGAACAGTTTTTGGTGCGCTTCTCAGGCACGGTTGTGGCGGTAACGCATGATCGATACTTTTTAGATAATGCCGCTGAGTGGATTTTAGAGCTTGACCGTGGCCACGGCATTCCATGGAAAGGCAATTACTCAAGCTGGTTAGATCAAAAACAAGCGCGTTTAGCAATTGAAGAAAACCAAGAATCATCACGCCGCAAAGCATTAAATACCGAGCTGGAATGGGTGCGACAAAGCCCAAAAGCGCGCCAAGCCAAAAGTAAATCGCGTATTGCGCGTTATGAAGAGCTAGCCAGTGCTGAATACCAAAAACGCAATGAAACGCAGGAGATTTTTATTCCAGCAGGTGAGCGTTTGGGCGACCAAGTCATTGAGTTTAATAATGTGACCAAAGCTTTTAAAGATAGATTATTGATTGATAATTTGAGCTTTAGCGTACCCGCTGGCGCAATTGTTGGCATTATTGGCCCAAATGGTGCAGGTAAATCTACCTTATTTAAAATGATTATGGGGCAAGAAAAGCCAGACAGTGGCGATGTTAATATCGGTCAAACCGTTAAGCTGGCCTACGTTGACCAAAGCCGCGACGACCTAGGTAACACCAAAACGGTGTTTGAAGAAATCGCTAATGGCTCTGATATCTTAACAGTGGGCCGTTATGAAACGCCTTCTAGAGCTTATATTGGAAGATTTAATTTCAAAGGTGGCGACCAGCAAAAAATTGTTGGCCAACTTTCTGGTGGTGAGCGCGGACGCTTGCATTTGGCTAAAACGCTTATTTCTGGCGGCAATGTGTTGTTGCTAGATGAACCATCAAATGACTTAGACGTAGAAACTTTGCGTGCGCTGGAAGATGCGCTGTTAGAGTTTGCTGGATGCGTATTAGTAATTTCGCATGATCGCTGGTTTTTAGACCGTATCGCCACGCATATACTAGCTGCGGAAGGCGAATCGCAATGGACGTTCTTTAACGGAAATTACCAAGAATATGAAGCCGATAAGAAAAAACGTTTAGGCGAAGAAGGCGCGAAACCGAAACGTATTCGCTATAAGCCGATTACGCGCTAAAAGTGTTTATTTATGAAAATCACTAAAAATTTAATTTTAGCTGCCATGTTATGTGTAATGGTTTTAGGTGTGTTTGGCTGTACTACGCAAGCTTGGTATGAAGGTGCAAAACAAGGTGCAGAAAACGAATGTCGTAGTCAGCCTCCAAGTGAGATGGATAGGTGTTTTGAGCGCTTAAATAAAAAGACATATGAAGATTATGAGAAAGAGCGAGCAGGCACCAAGTAGCATTATGCATATTGGCTGTTAAAGCCAATCCCAATCTAAGCGCTTCTTATGAGGCGCTTTTTTCATGGCAAAATCCCACAAAAATGGGGGTATTAAGCGCATGAATCTTGCCACCCAGCCCATTTGCCACGGTATTACACAAAAGCGCCGTTTATTTGCAACCGCATTTACAAATTTTTGCGCAAACATGTCTGCATCCATCAAAAATGGCATTTTATAAGTATTTACATCTGTCATTGGCGTGCGAATATAACCTGGGGCTATAGTGGTAACGGCAATATTAAAATGCTGCATTTCTACACGCAAACTTTCTAAATAGCTGATAGTTGCGGCCTTGCTAGCACTATAAGCACCTGCCCCCGGCAAGCCGCGAACGCCTGCCACACTGGCTATACCCACTAGTTGCGCTGTATCGGCATTGTTTGCTACTGGTTTTGATTTAACAGCCTCGCGCATGGCCGCGATAAATGGCTGAAAAGTATGCACCATACCCATCACGTTAATATCCATTATTGCCTGAAACGCAGCAATATCTTCTGGGTGCTCAGTAAGCGTGCCGCGACTAACGCCTGCGGCTGCAACAACAATATTGGGTGCGCCATATTTTTGTATAAAATCTTGTGCGGCTGCTTGTAAAGCTGCACTGTCTCGCACATCTAGCGGGTAAATCGCGCAGTTTACTTGATAGTTATTTTTTAATTCTGTTGCCAGTTTTTGTAAGTGTTCACTTCGCCTAGCTGCTAATCCAATAAACACTTGGCCTGCAGAGCTTTGTTTTGCGTAGGCATGTGCAATGGCAAGGCCCAAGCCACTAGATGCGCCAGTAATAAATATTTTTTTCATAAGCAAAGAGTGTAACTTAATATATAGCCTAGTTATATGTAACCAAGTTATATGTAGCCTAAAAATATTCAGCGCATAAAAAAACCCGCTTAAGTTTTAACTTAGCGGGTTTATTTTTTGGCCAAATAACCTTAGTTAATTTAGATTAATTAATTTTAGTGGTCACAATTTTTTTGGGCAAAACTTTAGGTTTAGTTTTTACCTTTAAAGCTTTTTTTCAACAGGTGCAGTTTTAACCGAAGTTTTGGTGGCCTGCGCTGCTTTGTCTTTACGTACATTATCAATAATGTAGTTAGCTGTTTGCAATGCTTGCTCGTTACCACCCGCCATGGTACTAGATGTAATATATTTACCATCAATCACTAAACTTGGCACACCAGTAGCGCCAGATGCACGAAATATTTGCGCAGCGCGATTAAGGTTAGTGTTAATAGTGAACGATTTAAAAGCTTGTTCCACTTTTAATTTATCAAGTCCGCTGGCTTTAGTTACCCATTCAATGGCCGCTTTTTCATCGGTTGGATTTAATGATTTTTGTTTATTTACCGCATCAAACAATGGCGTGTGTAATTTTTCTGAAATACCTAAGGTTTCCATTGCGTAAAATGTTTTAGCCATAGGCGCCCAACTTGCATTTGGCAGGCCTGGCACACGTTTAAATACTACATCGGCAGGCTGTTTTTTAACCCAAGCATTTAATAGTGGATCCATTTGGTAGCAGTGAATACAGCCATACCAAAAAATCTCCATTACCTCGATTTTGGCTGGGTTATCGGTGGGTATTGGCTGTGCAACAGCGTCGAAATCTTCACCTGGTTTTGGTGCATCTGCCCATACAGCTGTGCTTAACAAGCTGGTACTAAACAACAGGGTAAGGCTTACTAAAAACTTTTTCATTATTAAATCCTTAATTCTTTATTAAATATTACTTAAAATATTAGGTTAAAACACTTAATCAACCTTAATAACGTAGGTCGGTGTTTATAGATGACATGCGTTATTCTGTTTTTGTTTCAGTGTGCACTTTAATTAAATCGGTATTAAAGCCTTCTGATGTTAAATCGCCACGCGTTTTGTTGATTTGGCCAATATCACTAAGCGGCCCGACGCGCACACGATGCCACACGCCTTTTTCAGGAATCGTAGCAGTTTGCACTACTGCCTCAAAGCCTTGCAATGCAAGTTTAGCTTTCATATTGTCGGCTTCCGCCTCGCTTTGAAAGGCACCAACTTGTATAAAGTAATTATCTTTTTTTACTGTTAGTGAGTTATCTTTTACTTCTTGCTCGGTTACTGTACTTTCAGTTTCGGGCAAAATTGTATAAAAATCAAATTGATTTTCAGCTTTAATTTTTGCCACTTCTTCTGGATTTTCTTCGGCAGGCAATGCGCTTTCATCTGCAATTTTTTCTGCAGGTAGCTTTTCGGCTAATATTTCAGCGTTTGGTTTGCTAATTTTTTTCTCGTTAAAAGGGCTATCAGCACCTTTTATAAACATGGTTAAACCAAGCGATAAGCCTACGCCCAACAATAAACCCACCAGTAAACCCGATAAAAATGGGCTGCCTTTATTGCTAGACCTTTGCGGGGCTGGTTTGTAATCTTTGCTCATTGTTTAATCCTTAACGTTTATTATTATAGTTATATTGTTTGCTTACATTTTTTGCGGTGCATTTAC
Source organism: Methylotenera sp. (assembly GCA_031373695.1). GTDB lineage: Bacteria > Pseudomonadota > Gammaproteobacteria > Burkholderiales > Methylophilaceae > Methylotenera_A. Next base: position 4,319 of record JANMNC010000030.1, read on the forward strand.
GCCTAATAAATTAAGCCCATTTTTAAGCACTTGCGCAGTAGCGCTAATTAACGCTAAACGCGCTAATTTGGTTGGCACGTCATCTACTAAAAATTTAGTATCATTGTAGTAACTATGTAAATCGGCAGCGCACTCTTTTAAATAATTGGCGATGGTGTGTGGCGCTAAATCGTTGCCAGCATCGCGTACCACTTCTGGATATTCGCTTAAACGTTGCATTAATTTGGCCTCATTTGGTGCGTTAAGCGGGCTTAAATCTACATTATTTAAGCTGGTTACATCGTTATTCCATTGGCTTAGCACGCTGCAAATACGTGCATGCGCATATTGAATGTAATAAACAGGGTTATCGTTAGTTTGTGCGCGGGCCAAATCAATATCAAATATTAATTGCGAGTCGGCTCGCCTAGCGGCTAAAAAGTATCTAGTCGCGTCGCAACCTACTTCGTCAATTAAATCGCGCAGCGTTACATAACTGCCTGCACGTTTGCTTAATTTCACTTCTTCGCCATTGCGCATTACGGTAACCATTTGATGCAATACGTAATCTGGCCAAGCGGCTGGAATGCCGACATCTAAAGCCTGCAAGCCAGCTCTAACCCTAGTAATTGTGCTGTGGTGATCGGCGCCCTGCTCGTTAATTACGCGTTTGAAACCGCGATTCCATTTATCAAAGTGGTAGGCTACATCCGGCACAAAATAGGTATAACCGCCATCACTTTTACGCATGACACGGTCTTTATCATCACCAAAATCAGTAGTTTTAAGCCAAAGCGCGTCACCTTCTTCAAAGGTTTTGCCCGATTTAACCAGCGCTTGCACCGTAGCCTCAACTTTGCCCGTACTGTACAGCGCACTTTCTAATGAAAACACATCAAATTTAATTTGAAAGGCTTTTAAGTCTAAATCTTGCTCGTGGCGCAAATAGGCCACTGCAAATAACCGTATCGATTCCGTATTTGCAATGTCGCCACTAGCTGTCACGCGCATATCGTCGGCCACTACGGTTTCTTTATTCAAGTAAGCGGTGGCAATATCCATAATATAATCGCCGCGATAGCCATTTTCAGGAAAGCTGTCATCGTCTACCGATAAGCCCTTGCAACGCGCCAGCACTGAAATGGTTAGATTGTCGATTTGCGCGCCAGCATCGTTGTAATAAAACTCGCGCGTAACATCCCAGCCGTTGGCATCTAATAAACGTGCCAAGCAATCGCCCACGGCCGCACCACGGCCGTGGCCCACGTGTAATGGGCCTGTTGGGTTGGCAGATACAAATTCAACTTGTACTTTCTCGTTGTTACCAGTGCTGTTGCGGCCAAATTTTTCGCCAGCCGCTAAAATATCACTTACCACGCTTTGTTTAGATTGCGCATTTAAAAAGAAATTAATAAAGCCCGCACCAGCAATTTCTACTTTTGCAATATATTGGCTTTGTGGCAGCGCATTGATTAAACTAGTGGCAATATCGCGCGGATTTAGGCGCATGGGCTTAGCTAACATCATGGCTAGGTTGCTTGCAAAATCGCCATGTTCGGCTGATTTCGGTCTATCTAGTACAATGTTGATTTGGCTAGTATCTGCGCCAATAGTTGTGGCGGCAGCAACTAGTAAATCGGTAATATGAGCTTTCAAAATAATCGTCATTTATACAAAAACAATATTTTAACCTAAGCAGGCACTTATAACCAAAGTAGAAAACTAGTTCACTTAACATATAAGCCTGAATATATAAAACAAGCGAACTCATTTAGCAGGCCTATTTAGCAAACAAATGCAGTTACCAAACCATTTATCGATGCCACCAACTATTTTAAAAATTGCGCTAGATGTGCCATTAAACCGCTTATTTGATTATTTAAGTGGCGGTTTTACAGCATGTGTGGGTAACAGAGTGGCGGTAACTTTTGCAGGGCGTAACTTGGTTGGAGTTGTGGTTAGTATTGCACACACGTCAGATTTGCCGATAGAAAAATTAAAGCCTGTAAGCCATGTATTTGATGATGTAGTGTTTGATGCGCCTACGTTTAAATTACTGCAATTTTGTGCTGATTATTATCATTACCCATTAGGCCAGGCCTTAATTTCTGCCTTGCCATTGCGTTTGCGCCAGTTAAAGCCTGCTGTTTCGCGCAAACAATTTTCATATACACTTTTACCAGGCATTGATTCTAGCCAAATACCAGCCCGTAAAATACTCTTGCATCGCATAATAGCCGCTCTGCAATCCGTACCAATGCTGGCTGATAGCGACCTTGCTTTAATGTCATCTGGTTGGCGAAAGGCAATTGCCGAGTTAAAAGATTTAAAGCTAGTGAGCGCACAAGTGGTAATTGCAATTAAAGCCTGGTTACCAACATCGTCTGTCGAACCACTATTAAACAGTGAGCAAACGCATTGCATAGAACAAGTGTTAGCGCACACTCACATTTTTAAACCTTGGCTGTTACACGGCATTACTGGCAGTGGCAAAACAGAAGTTTACATACAAATTTTTAATAAAATTCTGAGCGAAAAAAATGCACAAGGTTTTAGTGGTCAGGTTTTAGTATTAGTACCAGAAATTAATTTAACACCACAACTAGAAGCACGTTTTAGAAGCCGCCTAAGCCAATATGCATTAGTTACGCTACACAGTAAT
>JANMNC010000073.1:0-13410 GCA_031373695.1 Methylotenera sp.
TGCAAAGCCCAGGCGCTCATAAAAAGCGATTAGCTCTTCACGTAGCGTGATCACTGCCATATGAAAGCCCACTACGCGCCACTCTCTGGCTGTCATGGCCTCTGCCGCTTGAATCATGGTGGTGCCATAGCCTTTATTTTGCAGGGTAGGTTTAACGGCAATCATGCCAAGATGGGCGATGTTTCTGCCGTAAGCATCTTGCCGCTCACAGCAAATAGTAGCCACGATTTGATCGCGCAATACGCCTACCAAAATAAACGCGTCTTCACGCTTAATTAAACTGGCGATCACTTGTGTGGTGGTGCGTACGCCATCCAAAATATCGGCCTCAGTTGTCCATCCTGCGCGGCTAGTTTCACCGCGATAAGCGGAGTTAATAAGGGCAGCGATAGCTTGCGCATCGCTTAGTTCGGCTTTATGAAAATGTAGCATTCAGTTATCTATCTTAAGGTGTTTATTACTGAAAGTGCTTTTATCTATAAGCACTTTATAAATGGGGTACTATATATCTAAAATGCAGTATGTCTAAAATGCAGCATGATTAAAATTCAGCGTATCTAGGGCATTAAATATTTTGGCTGCTATTTCAAAGTATCTAAGCTATCTTAGGTTTTACCAACGAGTTTTTGCACAACTAAACTGCCAATCATGTCGCCCTGCACATTCACAGTGGTACGTATGGTATCTAGCAATCTATCAATCGGTAGCAAAATCGCTATTGCCTCTGCAGGCAAGCCCACACTTTGTAGCACCATTACCATGGTCACCATGCCCGCACTGGGTATACCTGGTGCGCCAATAGCGGCTATCATGGCAGTGACAAATACAATCAATTGCTGCGTTAAATTAAGGTCAATGCCTACTAAATTAGCAATAAATAATGCGGCAGCGGCTTCATATAATGCTGTGCCATCCATATTAACCGTGGCACCCAGTGGCACCACAAAGCCTGCAATTTCTGGCTTAACATGCAAATGTTGCGTGGTGCAGCGCATGGTTATGGGTAGCGTAGCAGAGCTTGAGCTGGTAGCAAATGCAGTAATTAATGCCTCGCGTGCGCCGCGCCAAAACCATAAGGGTGTTTTGCCCGTAATGAGATATAACAACAGCGGCAAAATAACGATACCGTGCAATAAGGTGGTGCTAATCACCACTGTCATGAACTTGGCCATGGTGCCTAGCATGGCGGTATCTTGCGTGGCGACTAATTTAATTAACAAAGCGGCGATACCAAAAGGTGCTAACACCATTATCCAACCCACTATGCGCATAGTAAGCTCTAAGCCTTCTTGCAATAAGCTTAAAATGTTTTTATAGCGTTCGCCACCCACCACTAGCGCTATGCCCAAAATAAGCGCAAATATCACCACTGCGAGCACATTTCCCGTTGCCAAAGCGGCAAAAGGGTTCATAAAAAGGCTATGCAAAAACTGCGCAAAAAATTCAGGCAAAGGTAACTGTTGCGCCTGGAAATTTTGCATCGAATCGGCAAACATAGCAATTTGCATGCCAGCACCTGGCTTGAAATAATTGCTGGCAACCATGCCAAGCGTGATGGCAATAGCCATAGTAAACGCAAAAAATACTAAGGTTGTAACCCAAACGCGGTGCATTTGGCTGTGTTGCCGCAAATTGGCAATGCCCACTGCAATTGAGCAGAACACTAGCGGTATTAATATCATTTTGAGTAAGTCGATAAACAGCGTACCGATTAAGCTAGATGCGTACAAACCGCTTTTTACTAGGCTATTTTCTGTACCCAAAGTGTGAAAATACAGGCCAACAGCAATACCCAATATTGCGCCGAGTAAAATTTGAATATTGAGGCTAGGTAATTTCATCATTTAACCTTTAATTAAAACTTTGTCACAGTTACCTAGCCCAAATCATGTAATTTTTACGATTATTTTGAGTGTAATGAAAAATCCAATTTTCTTTAAAAAATATCGATTACTGAATTTTTTCAGTGCTCAAACTTACCGCTTTAGCGGTTTAGACCTTCACGGCCTCAATACACTCAGCATAATTGGCTTAGGGCTTTTCAGTTTCTGCTTTTTCAGCTAGCTGCTTAACAGCTTTTTCTTTAACTACTTTTTCTTTAGCTACTTTAGTTTTCACTACCTTGGCAGCCTTGGGTTTAACTGTTTTTTCTGCTTTGTCTTTAACCAGCTTCTCTTTTACTACTTTAGCGACTTTTGGCTTTACTGTTTTAGCGGATGCTTTATCGTCAATTATCGCAGTATCAATTTCTAAAGCTTCTGCTTCCTGCTCAACTTGTTTAGCTGCATTATTTTTTTGCTTAGGCTCTAATGGTGAGGCTGTTTTTTCGAAAACTGCTGCAAAAAAACCATCTGTACCGTGCAAATGTGGCAATAATTTTAAATACTTGCCCGTATCAATGTTAATTTGCTGATGCGCTAAAACTTCATTAGCTGGCACTAATTTAAAATCAGCATTCGCACTTAAAAATGCCTCGGCAATTGCTTCGTTTTCATCATTTAATAAGCTGCAAGTCGCATAAATCAAGCGACCACCCGATTTGGTCAGCTTGGCTGCACGCGCCAAAATATTAGTTTGTTTTACATTTAGCTCAGCAATATCGGCTTCTTCAAAGCGCCATTTTAAATCTGGGTTACGGCGCAAAGTGCCAAAACCACTGCACGGTGCATCGACTAATACGCGGTCAAATTTGCCATTTAAGCGTTTTAATTTAGGGTCAGTTTCAGAGCTAATCACTTGCGCATGCAAATTAGATAAGCCAGAACGTTTAAGGCGTTTGCCTAAATTAGTTAAACGTTTTTCTGAAATATCAAACGCATATAAACGCCCCGTGTTTTTCATTAACGCGCCAATTGCCAATGTTTTACCACCTGCCCCTGCACAAAAATCGGCCACCATCTGGCCACGTTTTGGGGCAACTAAGTAAGCCAATAGTTGGCTGCCTTCATCTTGCACTTCAATAATGCCTGCCGTAAATAGCACGTGTTTGCTAATGTTCATGCGCCCTGGCATGCGTATTCCAGTAGGCGAATGAGGTGTCAGTTCAATTTTATCTTCGTTGTTAATATTTTCGGCCAACATCTTTTTAAAGGTGTCTTCACGGTTAGCTTTAATCGTGTTTACGCGCAAATCTAGGCTTGCTTGCTCAAACATGCTGCGGCAAATAGTTAATGCCTCTTTTTCACCATATTGCGTTACCAGTTTTGCCCATAACCAATCACGAACATCTGCTTGCACCGCTAAAGGCAAGTTATCTGTTGATCTCGCTTTAATAGTGTGCGCCCACTCGGTTTGTTGTTCACTTAAAACAGATTCTAGCTCGCGAATACTTTTGCCCTGCACGCGCAGCAACCAAGCCAGCACTAGCTTACGTGCATCATCTGGATCATTTTCTTCGTTCGCGGTTACTGCGCTTAAATATCGCAAGCGACGCAATACACCATAAACACTTTCTGCCACAAAGGCCCTATCTTTAGTGCCAAGATCGCGATTATTGCGAAAGAAATCGCTTAATTTGGCATCGGCTGGGCTATTAAAATCAAGTATATTTGCCAGCATTACACCAGCTTGACGGATTAAGTTTGCGTTCATTGTTTAGTCTTTACTTTATTTAATTTAATTATTTTGTGTTGGTCGTGTTGTTGTAATGCGGGTTGCTACCAGCTCATACACTTTGCCATCTTTTTCGGTTTTACGAATTTTTACTGGCAAATATTGGTAGTCTAGCGCTAGCCAAAGCTCAGTTTTTTCTTCAGTTTCAAAGCCTTCACGAAAAATATGAATCGTTTTAATCTCACCCAGTGCGCTGTTAATATTTTCTTCGCCTTCAAAAGCATAATCATAAGTACTTAGCTTTTTACCAGTGGCAATGCTAATTTGCATGCGCTGCAAAGGCGCTACATGCATAAATTGATACATAAAACTCAGCAAATCTTGCGTACCATCGGCAATATCCTCTATTTTAGTGCCTTTAGCAGTAATTAAACTGACTTTTTTAGCTTGCCAATCAAAATTAGCTGCGTAGGTTTTATCTGCTTTATCGCCATACTGGTACAAATAACTCGTTGGTTGTAAACCATTTTTAGTCAGTGTGCCAGCGCTAGTTTGCAGTAAATCAGATATCACTAAGGCGGCCAAACCTGTTGCTTGAATTAAGCTTTTAAGTTGGTATTGTTTGCCATCTAAAAGGTTATAGGTGATTTTGGCCTTACCCTGCGCGCTGCCATCAATTTCGGTACGCACATCAAAATCGGTTTCTACATATTGATAAGCATTTTCGTTAATAATTAAACCAGTATCTACTGGCTGTGACTCTTGTGTTGAAGCTGCTGGCTCTATTACTGGGGTTTCTGAATCAGGTTTTTGCAACTGCGGCGATTCTGGTTCAGCCGAATTCGTGGTCACCACCTGCGGCTCTTGCGTTGGCTCTGACACTACATCTGGCGCAGATTCTAGTTTATCGTGTGGAATTAATGGCTCTGCAGGCCGCTCTGGTGTTGGTTGTTGGGGCAGCTGATTAATAACTACTTTAGGCATTTGCAACCTTGCCTCGATACTGTGAAATTCTTTTTTTAAACTTGGTAAGTTAAAATTAAAACCGCGCACTAAAAATACATGCAAAATAATGGATGCAAATAAAGCCAGCCCTAGTCTTTTAGTGCTTGGGTTTTGGGCAATTTCTGCAAAATTATTCCACATTTATTTTTGTTAGCGTTTGCTCAAAATTAGCACCGTCTTCATCGGTTAGCTTATAACGTACAGGCAAATAATATTTATCTTCTGCCAGCCAAAGTTGCTTTTTATCATCATTCGCTGCAGGCATGTTGGCAATATGCAAGGTTTTAAAGTTAGCATTTGCCGCGCTTAATTTTAGGCCGCGTGCTAGCACTTTGTATTGATATTGATTGAGTTTTTTACCAGTACTAAGCTTTACATTAATATCGTTTTGACCAATGCGCGCCTTAGTTGGCGGCACAAACATAAATTGGTAGGCATAGCTAAGCAAGTCTTGTGTACCTTTTTCTAAGCTCTCTGTTTTAGCTTTACCTTTTACCTGCATATTAAGCGTACTTTTTGCCCAATCAAAATCGTTAACTAACGATTTCTTGGTGTTATCGCCTTGATGCAGCTCAAAGTGTTTTGGTTTTAAACCGTCTTTTGTCACATCGCCAGTACTTAATAACTTGCGCTCGCCCAATAGCGCATAAACGCCAACGCCTTTAGTAATTGAAACAATATTATATTGCTTGCCATCTTGGCTAAAGCTTTCTTTCACTTTTGCAAATAATTTGCCATCGCGTTTAACGTCATACTCTAGCTGAATATTTTTAGGGTTGGCCTGAGCAACTGCTGCCTGGGCAGCTAGGCTAGCAATCGCTAAACAACAACAAATAATTAATTGGCTAAGTTTGAACATGTATTTTCCCAAGTTTTTGGTGAGCCTATTTAACGCATCTCAAAAATTGTTGTCTACTAAATAACATCAGTTATACAACAACAGCTATACAACAATAGTGGGCGCCTCACCCGCAGCTTGTGTGCGAATAGTGCCTATTTCAAATACGGTTTCACCAGATGTTTCTAGCAATTGTTTGGCAGCGGCAGCGTCGCTTTTCGCAACAATAACCACCATACCAATGCCACAGTTAAAAGTTTTATACATTTCACTGTGTGTAATATTGCCTTGCGCTTGCAACCATTTAAATAGTGGCGGCAGCGCCCAAGCTGCTGCACTAATTTCTGCGGTTAAACCCGCTGGCAATACACGCGGAATATTCTCGGTAATGCCACCACCAGTAATATGCGCCATGCCTTTTACGGGCAGAGTATCTATTAATTTAAGCAGTGATTTCACGTAAATTTTAGTGGGTGCCATCACCACATCTTTAAATTTTTTACCATTAAAAAACCCATCAGCATCAGATTCAAAATCAATGCCAGAGCTTGCAATTAGCTTGCGAATTAGCGAATAGCCATTGGAATGTGCGCCGCTAGAAGCTAAGCCAAGTACAACATCGCCCGCCGCGATAGTTGTGCCATTAATAATCTTTTCTTTATCTACACAACCCACTGCAAAGCCTGCTAAATCGTACTCACCCGCTGGGTACATGCCTGGCATTTCTGCGGTTTCGCCACCTACCAGCGCACAGCCAGATTGCTCACAACCTTCTGCAATGCCTTTAATAACTTGTGCAGCGGTGCCAACTTCTAATTTACCGCAAGCAAAATAATCTAAGAAAAATAAGGGCTCTGCACCTTGCACCAATATATCATTGACGCTCATGGCCACTAAATCAATGCCCACGGTATCGTGCTTATTAAGCTCAAAAGCCAGCTTTAACTTAGTGCCCACGCCATCGGTGCCAGAAACCAGCACAGGGTTTTTAAACTTTTTAGGCATCTCAAACAGCGAGCCAAAGCCGCCAATACCAGCCAAAACCTCTGGCCGCATGGTGCGCTTAGCATATGGCTTAATTTGCTCTACAAGCGCGTCACCTGCTTCCATATCTACACCTGCATCGCGGTAGCTAATAGAGTTTGTATTGGGGTTATTAGTGTTCAAAACTGTTCTCGATTCAATTAATTACAATATCAGTGCTTAACTTAAGTATAATTTTTAATTAATACCAATTAATCTAAGTTAACATTTTAACTCACTATCAATTAAAACATGCCTAATCAACCAAAAAACACCAGCAATAAGATAGCCGACAAGAACATTGTTGCCGATAATCGCTGGCTGATTTTAAGTGCTGTTTTTTTAATATTGCTGTATTTTTTGCTGCCTGTATTAACACCCTTCTTAATTGCCGCCATATTGGCTTACATGTGCGATCCACTGGTAGATAGGCTAAGTTTAATTGGCTACAAAAAATATCAATTTGGCCGTACCACCGCCACAGTGTTCGTTATGCTGGGAATCTTAGGCGTAATCACGTTATTACTGCTGATTATAATTCCTGTTTTGCAAAAAGAATCACTGCTGATTATTGAGCGCTTGCCCGATTTTATTACCAATATTCGAACCACAGCCGAGCCGTGGCTACAAAAGAATTTTGGCATTAGTTTGGCTATTGATAGTGCACAAATTCAAGAAATTATTACCAAAAACTGGAAAACCGCAGGCAATATCTTAGGCGATGTACTGCAATCGGCAGGCAGCAACAGCATGGCGCTCATTGGTATTGTGGCTAATATTTTACTATTGCCTGTAGTGCTGTTTTACTTGTTGCGTGATTGGGATGAGCTAGTAGCTGGCATTGGCAATTTAATACCACGCGACATTATCGGCAAAACCAGTGAAATTGCGCTAGAAATAGACCAAATGCTAGCTGAGTTTTTTCGCGGGCAGTTCACTGTAATGGTTTTAATGAGCGTTTTTTATGCGGCAGGCTTGTGGTTAGTAGGGCTTGAAATGGCCTTACCTATTGGCATTATTGCCGGCTTGTTAGGGTTTATACCGTATCTAGGCCCAGCTATTGGTATGGGTTTAGCGCTTTTAGTGGGTGCTTTGCACTTTACAAGTTTTGGCCAATTAGTGCCTGTGTTACTGGTGTTTGGTGTTGGCCAACTAATTGAAAGCAATATTATTACCCCAAAATTGGTGGGCGACCGCATTGGGTTGCACCCAGTTGTGGTGATTTTTGCATTGCTGGCAGGTGGCCAATTATTTGGTTTTGCAGGTGTATTATTAGCGCTGCCAGTTACCGCCGCTATTGCTGTGGGTTTGCGCCATACCAAAGATAATTATTTAGATAGCGATACTTACTTAAAATAAGTGTTTGCATCATGAAAATGTTTATAAAGCCAATATATAGCCAAACCAATATATAAGCAGGCAACCGTATTAAATACCGCCATTTTAAGCCTAAGTTTAGGGCGCAAAAATAGCGAGATAAAAAATTCCAAATGAAACAATTACTACTCGATATTAAACCTGACGCCCTGCCCACGCTGCAAAACTTTGTGGCTGGTCGCAATGGCGAGGCGCTCAATAGCTTAAACGCATTGTTACAAGCTACAGCGCAATCGCGCTTTATTTATTTATGGGGCGAAAAAGGCTCTGGCAAGAGCCATTTATTGATGGCCTGCAAGGCAATAGGCATGCGGGTTGCAGACGATGTGCATTTGCTCGATAATGAAGCACAAATTGCATTGTTTAACCAATATAATCAATTAAAAGAAACTGGTGCAACACTTATTACCGCAGGCCTGCACGCGCCCACACAAATGGGTTTGCGTGCCGATTTAGCCACCCGCTTAGCCTGGGGCTTGGTGTATCAGTTGCACCCGCTTAACGATGCCGAAAAAGCGCTGGCATTAAGTAATCACGCAAATGAGCGTGGCATGCGCTTACCAGCCGAGGTGGTCGATTATTGTCTACGCTATTTACGCCGCGATTTACCTACGCTAATGGCGACTTTAAATGCTTTAGATGAATGGTCGCTGACCATGCAAAAACCTATTACCGTACCCATGTTGCGCAAATTACTGCAACTGAATTTAGAGATTGATTAAACCGAATGCTTAGAGTTACCGAAATTAAATTACCGCTGATATCTGCTGAAGAAAAAGGCCATACGGATGCTGAAATTAGGGCAGCTGTAATTAAAAAATTAGCCATTAACGCTGCCGATTTGGTTGAATTTACTATTTTTAAACGCGGTGTAGATGCACGTAAATCTACCGCAATTTTATTAGTGTATTCATTAGATGTAACCGTTAATGGCGAGGCTAAAGTGTTAGCTAAATTAAGCCGAGATCCGCACGTAAAGCTGGCACCAGATAGCGCTTACAAATTTGTAGCTAAGGCCACAGCCGCCATAAATAATCGTCCAGTTGTGGTGGGTTTTGGCCCTGCAGGTATTTTTGCAGCGCTGATTTTGGCGCAAGCAGGTTTTAAACCCATTGTGTTAGAACGCGGCAAAGCGGTTAAAGAGCGCACCAAAGATACTTTTAGCTTTTGGCGTAAAAGTGAGTTAAATGCAGAATCTAACGTGCAGTTTGGTGAAGGCGGTGCTGGCACATTTTCTGACGGCAAACTGTGGAGCCAGATTAAAGACCCTAAACATTATGGGCGCAAAGTGTTGCAAGAGTTTGTAGCGGCTGGTGCGCCACCTGAAATTTTATATGTTAGCCATCCACATATTGGTACTTTTAGGCTAGTTGGCATGGTAGAACAAATGCGCAATACGATTATTAACTTAGGTGGTGAGATTCGTTTTGAAAGCCGCGTAGATGATATTGAAATAGGCGTTAATGCTAAAGGGCATCAACAAGTACAAGCGGTGGTGCTAGCTAACAATGAACGCATTGCGACTCAACATTTGGTGCTAGCAGTTGGCCATAGTGCACGCGATACGTTTGAGATGGTTTACAAAAAAGGTATTTTTGTAGAGGCTAAGCCGTTTAGTATTGGCTTTAGAATTGAGCATCCGCAATCGTTAATAGACCGTGCGCGCTTTGGCGCTAATGCGCAGCACCCTATTTTAGGCGCGGCCGATTATAAGCTGGTGCATCATGCAGCCAATAATCGCAGCGTTTATAGCTTTTGCATGTGCCCAGGCGGCACGGTAGTGGCAGCCGCATCTGAAGTTGGGCGCGTAGTAACCAATGGCATGAGCCAATACTCGCGTAACGAGCGTAATGCTAATGCAGGCATAGTGGTGGGCATTACGCCAGAGCTTGATTATCCTGCTGAATCTAGCCCGTATGGCGCATTAGCGGGCATGCAATTACAACGTGATTTAGAAGCAAACGCCTATGTGCTGGGTGGCAGTAACTATGCGGCACCCGCGCAATTAATTGGCGATTTTTTAAACAATACTGCATCGACAAAATTTGGCGAAGTGATGCCAAGTTACACGCCTGGTGTGCATCTCACCAATTTAGATAGCGCCTTGCCAGAGTTTGCGATTACAGCGATTCGCGAGGCGATTCCACAATTTGCTAAGCAAATTAAAGGTTTTGATTTAGCCGATGGCTTACTAACAGGCGTGGAAACGCGCACCTCGTCGCCTATAAGAATTAAGCGCGATGATGAAACACTTGAAAGCGTTAATACCAAAGGCTTGTATCCTTGCGGCGAAGGTGCTGGTTATGCGGGTGGTATATTATCAGCTGGCGTAGATGGCATTAGAGTGGCCGAGGCGATAGCGCTGAGTTTAATTAACTAAATAACAGCGATTAAAACAAGTAAGCAGCACCCTAAAATATGCATAAAAAAATGATCAATTTACTAGCCTTATTATTGCTTGGCTTATGCGCACCTGCTTTTGCAGAAGAGTCTTTAGCATTTATTAATAATCAAATAGAAATGCACGCAAACCAAAGTGGTATTTACGTGCTAGATAAAGGCGAAGAGGCCTTGCAAGCGCGCGCTTGGCTGGCCGATCATGCCAAAAAAAGCATAGAAGTACAATACTTTATTTGGAGCACTGATAACATTGGTATATTAGCCTCAGAGGCCTTATTGCGCGCGGCTGACAGAGGCGTTAAGGTACGTGTAATTGTAGATGATTTGTTAATTGATGCACCCGATAAATCGCTGTTAGCGCTGGCAAAACACCCCAATATTGATATTCACATTTACAACCCGCAGCATTCTGTTGGCACACCTTTTCACAAGCGATTAATCAATATTGCGGTAAATTTTCGTGGTGTAAATCAACGCATGCATGATAAAACTTTTATTGTAGACGGCAAGCTGGCTATTACTGGCGGACGCAATATGGCGGCCGAATATTTTGACTATAATCAAGAGTTTAACTTTAGAGATCGCGATGTATTATTGCTGGGCGATACCGTAAAAGACATGGTTACTAGTTTTGAGCGTTTTTGGCAAAGCCCGCTAAGTGCGCCAGTAGAAGAGCTTTATGATGGACTTGGCATTATTCAAAAAAATGTTTCTGTTAAAGATATTGAGATTCAAAAAATTTATAGTGATTTGCACGAATATGCGAATGCGCCAGCAAATTTTGCACCTGAATTTAAAAAAATAATTGCTAATACTCCATTAGCATTTGCAAAGCTTGCAGAGCAAACAATATGGACACAAGTCACATTTATTAGCGATACGCCAGGCAAAAATAGCAACAAACTATTACTTGGTGGTGGTGGTTTAACTACTCAAAAATTGGCGCAACTGGTAGAAAATGCCAACAGCGAAATTGTGATTCAATCGCCTTATTTGGTGATGTCTAGCCAAGCCAAAAAATTGTTCAAGCAAGCCATTAAGCGCGGTGTGACGGTTAAAATTAATACTAATTCTCTGGCCTCTACTGATAATATTCAAGCATTTAGCGGGTATCGCAATCAGCGTGATGAGCTTATTAAAATGGGCGTTAGCATATACGAATACAAGCCAGACCCACAAATTAAACAGCAATTGGTAAAGCGCGTTCTACCAAAAAACGCCAAACCACCAACATTTGCCATACATGCTAAAACCATGGTGATAGATGGTATTACTGTTTATATTGGTACTTTTAATTTTGATCCACGCTCACAAAACTTAAATACCGAGGTGGGCGTTATTGTGCAAAATGCAGGCTTGGCTAGCCAAGTAAAAAATGCTATTGAAACCGATATGTTGCCCGAAAATAGCTGGAACGCGGCAACCGACAAACCAGACCAATACGTAAGCTTAGCTAAGCGTAACCGCGTATTATTTTACCAATTAACGCCAATAAAACCCTTACTTTAAATGGCTATAAAATTTAAACATGAAAAGCGCTTTTAAAATTATATCTAGGCCGGTGGTAGCGCCTGCGGCGGCTTGGCTAATTTTGGCTGGAACGCAACTGGGCATAAGTGAAAGCTTGGGCAATGCCTATTTAATCATTATGGCTGCAGGCTTAATTGGTGCGGTGCTTGCAGCAGTACATCATGCAGAAGTAGTAGCGCATAAACTTGGCGAACCGTTTGGCACACTGCTGTTAGCAGTGGCTATTACTATAATTGAGGTCGCGCTGATATTATCACTGATGCTTGCAGGCGGGCCTGAAACGGCAGCCTTAGCGCGTGATACGGTATTTGCAGCGGTAATGATTATCGTATCTGGCATCGTAGGTTTGTGTTTGTTAATTGGCAGTGTAATGCACAAAGAACAAGTGTTTAAATCGCAAGGCGCTAACACCGCCCTTACTACGCTTACCGCCATTATGGTGCTCACACTGGTATTACCCAATTACACCACCACTAGCTTGGGCCCTATGTATAGCGCCAGCCAGCTGGCTTTTATTGCCGTTATCTCTTTAATTTTATATGGTACTTTTGTTTTTGTGCAGGTGGTTAGGCACAGAAATTACTTTTTAGATTCTGCAGAAACTGATATTGAAGAGGGTAATACACCAACCACCAGTACTAAAGTTGCCTATTCTAGAGTTGCCTATTTAAGTGCTGCATTACTATTGGTTTGCTTAGCGGCTGTGGTGCTGTTAGCCAAATCACTAGCGCCCAGCATAGAAGCATTAGTAATTTCTTTAGGGGCGCCAAATCAACTAGTGGGTGTCATTATTGCAAGCATTGTATTATTACCAGAAGGCTTAGCCGCAGTGCGTGCAGCGCGTAAAAACATGTTTCAAACCAGCCTTAATTTAGCGCTGGGCTCAGCACTTGCTAGCATTGGTTTAACTATTCCTGCAGTGGCTATTTTATCGCTAACGATGGGCTGGACATTGGTGCTTGGCATTGATATGAAATCGACGGTGCTATTGCTACTGGCTTTATTTGTGACATCGTTATCGCTATCTACTGGGCGCACTAACATATTGCAAGGGGTCATATTATTAGTGATATTTGGTGTGTATTTATTTACTACGGTTATTCCATAGCTTTAATTATCGCAATTTTAACTAATAGTAAGTTTTAGCCAGCAATCACCAATATTTCACCAAAACCTGTTTCACCCAAATTGTCTACCCATTTGGTTTCTAGCTTATCGCCAATTTTTGCGCCTTTAATTCTAAAAGTTAAATAGGGGTTTTTTGCAATACCTGTGCCCATTTGCGCCTCAAATACCGTTTTGCCATTTAATGTTACGGTAAGCAGCTGAATAAAATGCGCAGCGATTAATTGCCCAAAATCATCTTTCTTGCGACCAGTTTCCATGGGGTGATTCACAATCATTTTTACTTCTGTAGCACCGCCAAAATTATCACCCAATAGCTTAGCGCTCATGCGCATATTGCGCTGCAAGTTAGCTTGTGTGTTATCAGCCATTTAACCGCACCCGTTTTCTAGCACAATCACTTTTTTGCTATTGGTGTAATAGCGATTACCTGCCTTTACAACCACTTTCACATCTGCATCTTCGGCCATTTTAATGCGCGTAATTAAAAATGGCAGTGCATCGTTACTAAACATAAAGTTACCAATCAGCGGTGTTGGGTTTTTATCTACAAATACTGC
>JANMNC010000207.1:0-10101 GCA_031373695.1 Methylotenera sp.
CCTTTTCGCGCATTACCGATTACACTGACAGAAGTAACTGTATATTGTGGGGCGATGGCGCTGGGGCCGTAATTTTGCAAGCAACATCAGCTAATTTAGGCGATAAAATCGGTATTATTTCTACGCATTTACACGCTGATGGCAAGTATGAAAGCATGTTACATGTGCCTCGCAAGGCTGAGGGTAATGATACGGTTTTAATGGAAGGCAACGCAGTATTTAAAATGGCAGTTAACACGCTAGACCAAATTGTAGATGAAACCTTAAGCGCTAATAATATGCAAAAATCTGATATCGATTGGCTTGTGCCGCATCAAGCCAATATTCGTATATTGCAGGCCACCGCTAAAAAACTTGATATGCCAATGGATAAAGTGGTTATCACCGTTGATAAACATGGCAACACTTCAGCCGCATCTATTCCTTTGGCTTTAGATGTTGCGGTGCGTGATGGCCGTATTAAACGCGGCAATGTCATACTAATGGAAGCGTTTGGCGGCGGCTTTACTTGGGGCTCGGCGCTAATTCGGTATTGATTTTAGCCACAGAGTTCACAGAGAAAACCTTAAAACAAAAAATTATAAAAATAATCTGATTTTTAGGGTTTTCTCTGTGTTCTCTGTGGCAAGAAGTTTTTTTATAAATATATTCTAAATACAACACGATGACAAAAATTGCATTTTTCTTTCCAGGCCAAGGCTCACAATCAGTTGGCATGATGTCGGGGTTTGGTGATAATCCCATCATTAAACAAACTTTTGTTGAAGCATCTGATATTTTAGGTGTGGATTTTTGGGCAATGGCAACAGAACCTAACGAGTTGCTAAACCTTACGCAACATACACAACCTTTAATGTTAACTGCAGGCGTTGCCACATGGCGTGCCTACATTCAAGCCGCTGCTAAAATAGATGCTCTGCAACCCAGTATACATGCGGGTCACAGCCTAGGCGAATATACGGCATTAGTGGTTGCAAACGCATTAAGTTTTGCAGATGCACTGCCACTGGTTAAATTTCGGGCCGAGGCGATGCAATCGGCTGTGCCCGAGGGCGTTGGCGCAATGGCTGCAATATTGGGTTTGAGTGATGACGAGGTGCGCGCGGCTTGTGCAGAAGCCGCTCAAAGTGAGGTGTGCGAAGCCGTAAATTACAATTCAGTTGGTCAAGTAGTTATTGCAGGCAACAAAACCGCAGTTGAGCGCGGTATGGAGTTGGCAAAAGCCAAAGGTGCAAAACGCGCACTGCCACTACCTGTTAGCGTGCCATCACATTGTGCTTTAATGCGCCCAGCAGCAGAAAAATTAGCAGAATACTTAAAGCATATAACGATAAATGTACCGCAAACACCAGTAATGCATAATGCCGATGTGGCTTGTTATAACGATGCAGTGGCAATAAAAGCGGCGCTAGTGCGCCAACTTTATAGTCCAGTTCGCTGGGTAGAGACAGTGCAGGCTATTTACGCGCAAGGCATTACTAATAGCGCAGAATGTGGCCCTGGCAAAGTGTTGTCTGGGCTTACCAAAAGAATCGTTGCAGAATTACCTTGTACAGCTTTAACTTCAAACGAAGCAATTGCAGAGTACATTAAACTTTAATATATAAAATCAATTACTTAAAAGGTTTATTTAATGTCTAATATTATACTAGATAATCAAGTTGCATTAGTGACAGGCGCTAGCAGAGGTATTGGTGCTGCTATTGCGCACGAGCTTGGTAAACAAGGTGCAACCGTCATTGGTACAGCCACCAGCGCAAGCGGTGCAGAAAATATCAGTGCAACATTAAAAACTGCAGGTGTTAAAGGCATGGGCTTAGCCTTAGATGTTAATGATGCCAGCCAAATTGAAGCAGCATTAAAACAAATTGCCGCTGAATTTGGTGATGTTTCAATACTAGTGAACAACGCGGGCATTACCAAAGATACTTTGCTGATGCGTATGAGTGAAGATGATTGGGATGGCGTATTATCAACTAATTTAAAGTCAGTTTTTCGCATGAGCCAAGCCGTACTGCGCCCTATGATGAAAGCGCGTGTTGGTCGTATTATCAGTATTTCTAGCGTAGTGGGCCACATGGGCAACGCAGGCCAAACCAATTATGCTGCGGCTAAAGCGGGCATGACAGGCTTTACTAAATCGTTAGCGGCAGAAGTAGGCAGCCGCAATATTACGGTGAATTGTGTAGCACCAGGCTTTATAGAAACCGACATGACAGCAGAACTACCTGAAGCCATCAAAAATAAAATGCTAGAGCGTGTGCCACTTGGCCGATTAGGTAATGTGAATGAAATAGCGGCTACAGTGGCGTTTTTGGCATCACCAAGCGCTGCTTATATTACTGGCGAAACCATTCATGTAAATGGCGGCATGTATATGGTTTAGAGGGTGTCGTTGCAGGGGTAAAATGACAATAAAAAGTGACACGACTCAGACTAATTGGCTAAATTAATTAGCTGGGCTACATATAGTTTTTGCTTTTAATGAGAGTTTTGTTAAAATGCTAAAAGTTTAGAAATAAATCTTTTCAACAAAGGGGTAATTAGATGTCTGACATCGAACAACGTGTAAAAAAAATTGTTTGCGAACAACTAGGCGCAAACGAGGCTGATGTAAAAAATGCATCATCTTTTGTGGATGACTTAGGTGCCGACTCGCTTGATACAGTAGAGCTAGTAATGGCGCTAGAAGAAGAGTTTGATTGTGAAATTCCAGACGAAGAAGCTGAAAAAATCACCACAGTACAATTAGCGATTGATTACATCAATACTAACCTCAAATAAATTTAATACCTTCAGCCCTCATCAGAGGGCTGATTGTTATTAAACATCATTATTTACCAAGAGTTTTAAACTATGACTGCTAAACGTAGAGTTGTTATCACCGGTTTAGGTGTGGTTTCTCCTGTTGGAATCGGTACCACCAACGCTTGGAATAGCTTGATTAAAGGGCAGTCTGGCATTACTCGCATTACCAAGTTTGACCCAACCAATTTCAACTCGCAAATTGCTGGTGAAGTAAAAAACTTTAATGTTGAAGATTATTTACCTGCAAAAGACGCGCGCCGTATGGATACTTTTATTCAATACGGATTGGTGGCGGGCATTGAGGCATTTAAAGATTCTGGCTTGCAAGTCACCGAACAAAATGCTGAGCGCATTGGCGTTTCTATTGGCTCTGGTATTGGTGGTTTGGGCTTAATTGAAACAACCAATGATAATTACGATGAAGGTGGCCCACGTAAAATTTCGCCATTTTTTATCCCTGGCACCATCATTAATATGATTTCTGGCAATTTAAGCATTATGTTTGGCTTAAAAGGCCCAAATGTAGCGATTGTTACAGCTTGCACAACAGGCACACACAGCATCGGCGATGCAGCACGCATGATTGAATATGGTGATGCCGATGTGATGGTAGCTGGTGGTGCGGAAGCCGCAATCACCGAGCTTAGTGTTGGTGGATTCGCATCTGCCCGCGCATTATCCAATCGTAACGATGATCCAGCCACTGCTAGCCGTCCTTGGGATAAAGACCGTGATGGATTTGTAATAGGCGAGGGTGCAGGCGTAATGGTGCTAGAAGAGTACGAGCATGCAAAAGCACGCGGCGCACGCATATATGCGGAGCTGAGCGGTTATGGTATGAGCGCAGATGCTTATCACATGACCGCACCAAATATGGATGGACCACGCAGATCTATGGTTAACGCACTTAAGAATGCAGGTATTAACCCAACAGACGTACAGTTTATGAATGCGCATGGCACGTCTACACCATTAGGCGATGCCAATGAAACCAATGCTATTAAAGCGACATTTGCAGAGCATGCTTACAAATTGGTAGTTAACTCAACTAAATCAATGACAGGCCATTTATTGGGTGGCGCTGGTGGTCTAGAATCAGTGTTTACGGTGCTTTCTATTTACAATCAAATATCGCCACCTACCATTAATATTTTCAACCAAGACTCAGAGTGCGATTTAGACTATTGTGCCAATACTGCACGAGATTTAAAAATTACTTATGCGCTTAAAAACAACTTTGGTTTTGGTGGCACAAACGGTAGTTTGGTGTTTAAGAAAATATAAACTTTAAAAAGTCAGCTCAAATTAGTATATAGCTTGCAAATTGATAGTTTGCAGGCTTTTTTATTGCCGCTAGCTATGGTTTAATTGCTACTCATGGCGCATAACTCTACATACTTAATTAACGGCAGTTTTAATCTCGTTATATCGCCACTAGACCGCGGCTTTGCTTATGGTGATGGTGTTTTTCGTACACTTATTGTACGTGACGGCCAACCAGAAAACTGGCCACTACATTATCAAAAATTAGTTGCCGATTGCGCTGCAATTAATATTGTTTGCCCTAGTGCAGAAATTCTAATGAGTGATTTGCTGCAGCTATTTTCACTGACAGAAACTGCAGTCGCTAAAATTATAATCACTCGTGGCGAGGGTGAGCGCGGGTATGCACTGCCCGCTATTACAGCACCCATGCGGGTTTTGCTTAAATCTGCTCTACGTAGTTACCCAGAAAGCCATTTTACTGATGGCGTTAATTTGCATGTGTGTTCAACGCAATTAGCCGCACAGCCGCTATTGGCCGGGGTTAAACATTTAAATAGACTTGAAAACGTACTAGCTCGCATGGAGTGGACTGATCCAAACATTGCTGATGGCGTTATGCTAGACATGGAAAACAATGTAATTGAATGTACTGCGGCTAATATTTTTGCCCGCTTTAATGACACGCTTATTACGCCAAGCCTTGTACAATGCGGTATTGCAGGCATTACACGACAGCGCATTATTGATAACGCCCATTTGTGGTTATTAAAAGCCAAAGTCAGTAAGTTAAGTTTAGAGCAATTGTTTTCTGCCGATGAAGTTATTATTACTAATAGTTTGTTCGGTGTATGGCAGGTAAAAAACATTATGCTAAGAAACTGGGAGCCCAACACCTTGGCTAAAAATATAAGAAAAACTTTAAAAGTATGATGCGATTGATTAAATATGCCTTGTTTTTAAGCTTTTTAGCGGCTTTTAGCCTCAGTGCTTGGTTGTTAATTTATGCTAAAACCTCACTTAATCTTGCACCGCAAGCACAAGAAATCAACATCAAACCTAAAAGCGGTTTAAAAAGTATTGCCAATCAATTGGTAGATCAGGGCGTGCTAAAACATGCTTGGCCATTTGTGGCCTTGGGCAAAATATTACGCAAAGAACCCTATTTACAGGCGGGCGATTACACACTTAATAAAAACATTACACCGTATCAGCTAATGTTATCGCTTAATCATGGCAAAGCCACGCAGGGCAGTATTACTTTTATAGAAGGTAAAACCTTTAAACAGATGCGTGAAAAGCTCGCCAACAATGATGCAGTTAATAGCACGATTGAAAACTTAACTGATACAGAAGTGATGCGACTAGTGGGTAAGGGTGAGAAATACGCAGAAGGCTTGTTTTTCCCTGATACTTTTTATTTCGACCGTGGCACTAAAGATATTGTATTGCTAAAAAGATCGTACGAAAGCATGCAAACCAAGCTAGAAACAGCTTGGGCTAATCGTGCACCAAATTTACCCTATAAAAATAGTTATGAAGCGCTAATTATGGCGTCAATTGTAGAGAAAGAAACGGGAAAAGCGAGCGAGCGACCTATGATTGCGGGCGTTTTTCTAAACCGCCTGCGCATTGGTATGCGCTTGCAAACAGATCCCACCGTTATTTACGGAATGGGTGCGCGTTACGATGGTAATATTCGCCGAAAAGATTTAACTACTGATACCATTTACAATACTTATACGCGTGATGGACTGCCGCCTACGCCAATTGCAATGCCAGGCTTGGCTTCGATTGCAGCGGTTTTGCATCCAGAAAAAACCAAAGCCTTATATTTTGTAGGAAAAGGCGATGGTAGCCACGCATTTTCAGCCTCGCTAGTTGAACATAATCGTGCGGTAGCCAAGTACCAACTAAAAAGAAAAGCCAAGAAATAAATGACAAAAAAAGGTAGATTTATCACTTTAGAAGGTATGGATGGTGCTGGTAAAAGCACACATATTTCCACCATTATTGCTTTGCTAGAAAAAAAACAGGTAGAAGTGGTTTCTACACGTGAGCCAGGCGGAACCTTGCTTGGTGAGGAGTTGCGTGCTTTGTTATTGCACGAATCTATGCATCCAGAAACTGAAACTTTATTGATGTTTGCTGCTAGGCGCGAGCATATTGATCAAGTAATTGCGCCTGCTTTAGCGCGCGGTGCTTATGTGCTTTCTGACCGTTTTACTGATGCCACTTACGCCTATCAATGTGGCGCTAAAGGTGTGGCGGTTAACAAAATTGAACAATTAGAAGCTTGGGTGCAGGGTGATTTACAGCCTAATCTTACTTTATTATTTGATGTGCCGGCTGAGGTTAGCTTGCAAAGGCTTGCCAGTGCTCGTGCACCCGATAAATTTGAGCGTGAGAATATTCATTTTTTTGAAAAATTGCGCTTAGCTTATTTAGCTAGAGCATTAAAAAACCCACAGCGCTTTTATATTATTGACGCAAATCAATCGATTGAAAAAGTTAAAGTTTTAGTTGAACAAGCAATTTCAACTCTTTAATTAAGTTATGTACTCTTGGCAAACTCAACAATGGCAACAAATTATGCAGCGCGTGGTATTGCCGCATGCAATGCTGCTGCGTGGTCGAGCGGGTATAGGTAAACAGGATTTTTCGATTGATTTGTCGCGTAGTTTATTATGCAGCTCACCCAAGCAAACAGTGGCTTGTGGCACCTGCCCAAGTTGTTTATGGTTTGCCGAGGGTAATCATCCAGACTTTCGTGTTATTAGCCCTGAAGACAATGAAACTAGCGACGACACAGCTTTAAGTACGGCCAAGAAAAAAACAACTAAAAAAAGCCAAATATCAGTCGCACAAATACGTGCTCTCAATGATTACTTAAGTCTTTCTAGTCATCAAACCAACAGCCGTCGTATTGTATTAATATCTCCTGCCGAAACTCTTAATATTGCCTCAGCAAATGCTTTATTGAAAATGCTAGAAGAACCTCCTGCTAACACTATATTTTTGTTAGTTAGTAGCCAGCCACAACGTTTATTAGCGACGATTATTAGCCGTTGCCAAGCCATTGATATGCCGCTGCCCAACAAGGCCGATGCGTTAACTTGGCTGGCTGAGCAAGGCATTAAAAATGCTGAGCTAAGCTTAGACTATGCCAGTGGTGCGCCTTTAATGGCGTTACAAATTGCTGAAGAGGGTGAGTTAACATCTAACTTAATCAAAAATTTGGCGCTAGGGGCTAAACTAGACCCCTTTGAGTGCGCACCTGCCTTTTTAAAACTAGGTATGGAGCGCGCCTTAGATGCATTGCAAAAATGGATTTTTGATTTAACCGCCTGCAAACTTACGCAACATTTGCATTATCACTCGCAACATGTAAACGCTTTGCAAGCGCTTTGTAAAAGCGTAAACTTAAATTTATTGTTAAATTTTCAGCAAAAATTGTGTGATGCAAAAAAAACAGCTAATCACCCATTAAGTAACGAAATGCAGCTAGAGAACATGTTGTTGCATTACACACTTATTTTTAAAAAGTAATTAGAAGCGAGTCTTAAATTGAATATGCAAGCTACTACAAATCAACCTAGCGACCAATCTAAAGACGCAATCAATAAACCAGGTGTTTTATCGCTAGCTATTAAAGAAAAATCGGCGCTATATGCTGCTTATATGCCTTATGTAAAAGGCGGTGGCTTATTCATACCCACCAATAAAAACTTTAAAATTGGCGAAGAAGTTTTTATGCTGCTAAGCTTGGTAGATGACCCAGTAAAGCTTAAAGTGGTTGGCAAGGTGATTTGGATAACGCCAACAGCTTCTGCAAATCGTCCTCAAGGCATTGGTGTGCAGTTTAGTGAAAAAGATGGCGGTTTAGAAGTACGCAATAAAATCGAATCATTATTAGGTGGTAACTTAAAATCTAACCGTCCTACCCACACTATGTAATTAGTGCTAATTTGGTATTCTGCCTGTTTGAAATAATGCAAGTAACTATATAAATACTTTATGCTAGTCGATTCTCACTGCCACTTAAATTTCCCTGAAATTATTGATAATATTCATGCTGTTAGACAACAAATGTTGGATGCGCAAGTTGGGCATGCGCTTTGTGTTTCGGTCACGCTTGATAAGTTTCCAGAGGTGCTTGGTTTAGCGGAGCGCTTTGATAATTTTTATGCGTCTGTTGGCGTGCATCCCGATTATGAAGATATTAAAGAGCCCACTGTAGATGAGCTGGTATCGCTATCTAAACACCCAAAGATAGTAGCAATTGGCGAAACAGGCCTAGATTACTTTCGTTTAACTGGTGATTTAGAATGGCAACGTAAGCGTTTTCGTACGCACATACAGGCAGCTATATTAACAGGCAAACCCCTTATCATTCATACCAGAAGTGCTGCTGAAGATACCCTTAGAATAATGAAAGAAGAGGGCGCAAGTCAGGTGGGTGGTGTAATGCACTGCTTTACAGAAAGCTTAGAAGTAGCGTTAGCCGCTATTGAAATGGGCTTTTATATTTCATTTTCTGGCATCGTAACCTTTAAAAACGCCACGCAATTAAAACAAGTGGCTCAAGCCATTCCGCTTGATAAAATGTTAGTAGAGACTGATTCTCCCTACCTTGCACCTATTCCGTTTCGCGGCAAAACTAACCAACCCGCCTATGTAAAATATGTTGCGCAAGAAATTGCAAATTTGCGTGGCATTAGTTTAGATGAAGTGATGCAAGCAACTACACAAAATTTTTTCACGCTGTTTAAGCACGCCATGCCTAGCAATTCTGGCATTAATAATGTGAGTGTATGCAGCTAACGATGCTTGGTGTAGGCTCTAGCGCAGGCACACCAGTGGTGGGTTGCAGCTGTGCTATTTGCAAATCAGATAATCCCCGTAATAAACGCACACGCTGCTCTAGCATAATCACGCTTGATACTGGTGAAAACATACTAATCGATAGTGGGCCCGATTTGCGTATCCAAGCATTGCGTGAAAACATTAATAGGGTAGATGCTGTGTTGTATACGCACACGCATGCTGATCATTTACATGGCATTGACGATTTACGTGCATTTTGTCAAATTCAGCGTACTCAAATACCACTGTTTGCCAAAGAGGATGCTGTTGACCATATAAAAGCTAAATTCGGCTATACGCTGCGTGATCCAACTAACTTTTGGGAATTGCCAGTATTGCGTATAGAGACTGTCACTAAGCCCTTTACGCTATTTGAAAAACTCATCACACCAATTGCTGTTATGCACGGTAGAAGTCAAATTTTAGGCTACAGAATTGGTAACTTGGCTTACATGACCGACGTTTCAGAGATTCCAGAAGCTTCTTTTGATTTGCTAAAAGGCTTAGATATTATATTGCTAGACTGCTTGCGCGAAACCACGCACCCAACACATATTAACTTGGAACAAAGCTTAGCTTACATTAGTCGTATTAATGCAAAACAAAGTTATATGATTCATATGACGCATGAATTAGAATACGAAGCTTTATCTCGCAAGCTACCAAACTCTGTATCTGTTGGCTACGATGGTTTAAAATTAACGTTTAGCTGATTTCTGTCAACATCAGGCAGTTACCTGCGTTAGTTAAAAGTAAAATCTAATCGTTTTAATTTAGGAATATTGATTTATGCAAAGACTATTAAAAAGTACTGTTCAATTAGTTGCAGCGGCAACCATGTTATTAGCTATAAGCAGCGTGCATGCTGCAGGCAAGGTTTATACCGAAAATGAATTTTTAAACAACTTTGAAGGCAAATCTAAAAAAGTTGTTACCGAAAAATTAGGAGCCCCCGTAAAAAAACAGTTGGCAGTTAAGCCAACAAACGCAGGTGCAGTTACGGGTAAAAATCTAGAAGGTCAAAAAGGATCTAAACCTGTAAAAGTAGAAATGTGGTACTACAAACACAATGTTCGATACGATCAAAAACGCACATACAAAGAAACGGAGATTACTTTTGTTAATGACCGCGTAATGAATATCGCTTTTTTTAATAATAGATAA
>JANMNC010000154.1:0-5947 GCA_031373695.1 Methylotenera sp.
ATTTTAATAGCGTGGGCTTTTTTTGGTCGTCATATTATTAGCTTTAAGCAGCTGTGCTACGCGCCCATTTATGCCTTTATGAAAATACCACTTTACATTAAGTTTTTTGTAAATCGGCAAGTAGAGTGGGTGCGTTCTAAACGTGACTAAACCAATTAAGCTTTGGCACGTTAACTGCTTAAAGTGAGTTAACGTATTTTTATAATAAATAAGTATAAATTAAGGTTAGATCATTTGGTTATTTCAGTCATATTAGTTAGCTACAACACTGCAAAAATGAGTGTTGAAGCTTTAAGTGCTTTATTTTCATCCCAAGGCAACTTTGAGTTAGAAGTTTTCGTAGTGGATAATGCATCTAAAGACGACTCGGTGGCCATTATAAAAAAAGCTTTCCCACAAATAACCATGATTGAAAATAAAGTGAATGTGGGTTTTGGTCGCGCTAACAATCAAGTATTAGAACTGCTTACAGGAGACTATGTATTGTTACTCAATACAGACGCTTTTGTGCAAATAGATACACTGGCAAAAACTATTCAATATATGCACTTACAACCCAATTGTGGTGTGTTAGGCGCTCGTTTGCTTGGCAGAGATGGCGAACAGCAACCTTCTTGTCGCTATTTCCCCACCCCATTTAATATATTTGCTCAGCGATTAGGGTTGGCTAGGTTACTGCCAAAGCTAAAACTGGTGGATGATGAAAAATGGAATCCAGCAGTTACGCAAAACTGTGATTGGGTGCCAGGTTGTTACTATTTAGTTCGCAAACAAGTGATTCATCAAGTTGGACTTTTTGATTCAAAATACTTTTTATATAGCGAAGAAGTCGACCACTGTTTTGCTGTTAAAAAAGCTGGCTGGCAGGTGACTTATTTTGCAGATGCTTCGGTAGTACATATTGGTGGAGAAAGTGCTAAATTGGATGGAAAAATATCAAGCAGTGGAAAACAGCTGAGCATCTTGCAAGCAGAAAGCGAATTGCTTTATTTTAGAAAAAATCATGGTCTATTAAGCTGTTTGTTAAATGTAATATTAGTTGTGTTGGCTGACATAATTCAATTTGCTAAAGATGTAGTAAAACTACGATTACAAAAAAATACACCTTCTTTTACTGGCACTAAACTTACATTAATTAGCGCGATTAAAACCCGAATGGGTAGTATTCCTGCTAGATAATGACGATACAATTAAGCGATGTTTAACCATATTAATAAAAATTTGAAAAGCTCTCACATCAATTGGGTTGCTAATGAGCACCTGACTGAAAGCATTAAAGCCCGTTTACTTGTAGCCAACATGCCTAAAACCATAAAAATTAAAAAACGATCAACATTATGACTCAATCTTTAAAAAAACGAGTTCGCTTGTTTGGCGCAGATATTGATCCGCTTACCATGTCGGATACTTTAGTGGTGATAGATACATGGCTGCAACAACCTCAAAGGCTATGCCGCTTTGTGGTAACGCCCAATGTAGATCATATCGTAAAATTTCAAACAGATATTGGTCTACAAAATGCCTACAAGCAAGCAGCGCTAATAGTAACAGATGGTAAACCTGTATTTTGGGCAGCTAATCTGCTGGGTGTGAATATACCTGGAACTGTGCCGGGTAGTGATTTAGTGCCTGCTATTTTTGAGCATGCTCAAGCTAATAATAAAATATTGAAAGTATTTTTATTAGGAGCGATGCCAGGCGTTGCGGAACGTGCAAAGGCAGTTATTCACGCAACCTGGCCAGTAGTTAAAGTGGTTGGCACATTAAGCCCTGATTTCGGTTTTGATAAAAAATCTGCAATATCAAAAGCAATATGTAGAACAGTAAACGAAAGTGGGGCAGACTTGCTGGTGTTAGGTCTAGGTGCGCCAAAACAGGAGTTATGGATTACCCAATATGCAGCAGAAATTTCTGTAAAAGTAGCATTGTGTGTGGGTGCTACTATCGATTTTATAGCAGGTGAAAAATCACGAGCACCTGTTTGGATGCAAAAAGTTGGTTTGGAATGGTTGCATCGCATGTTATCTGAGCCTAGAAGGCTGGCCAAGCGATACATTATTGATGCTATTGTTTTTCCAAAATTGGTATTTAAAGAATGGATGTTGCGCAGACAATAGAATGTGGAAAGCAAAATCTAGATTGATAAAAGTTAGTAAACTGCATCATATATTTTCTTTGAGCCTGATGGGTATTACTCAATTTTTTGCTATTATTTTTACCATATATTCTGCCAGTGTTGTTGCAGGCGAAGCCCCTGCAATAGCCAACACAATTACACCTAATCAAGTGGCTGTGGTTGTAAATAAACAAGATAGCAACAGCGTGACGATAGGTGATTATTATCTTAAGGCACGTAATATTCCTAAAAAAAACTTAATTACTGTTGATGTCGTGCCAGGGGTAGCTACATTAACAGAAACCCAGTTTCATGCTTTACGTGAAAAAATATTCTCTAATATTGATGCAGACATTGAAATCATTGTACTAGCATGGACAAGGCCGTTTGCAGTTAACTGCAATTCTATTACTGCTGCAGTTACCTTAGGTTATCAGCCAAAGCAATGTGAGAACGGTTGCGCGACAGGCTTAGTTAATCCTTATTACAATAGCCGGTCACGCCATCCCCAAAAAGATTTTGATATGCGCTTATCAATTTTATTACCAACGGATTCAATTGAAACTGCAAAAAATATTATTGATAAAGGTGTATTAAGTGCCTTTAAGTTAAACGAAGCGACTGGCTATTTTTTAAAAACGAAAGATGTTGCAAGAAGCAAACCAAGAGAAATTTTTTTCCCTAGAGATTTAACTAAAATAGAGTCAAAAAAGTTACAAATACGTACTATTAATGCAGATAGTATTAGAGATAAAAAAGACATCATGTTTTACTTTACGGGCGCAGTGACGGTACCCTACCTAGAGACTCTTAACTTTCTGCCTGGGGCAATAGCCGATCACTTAACTTCATCTGGCGGGGTGCTATATAACGATACGCAAATGTCTAGCTTAAAGTGGTTAGAAGCTGGTGCCACAGGAACCTATGGAGCGGTATCTGAGCCTTGCAATTATTGGCAAAAATTTCCAAATCCAGCGGTATTAGTAACGCACTATTTAGCAGGAGAAACGCTAATTGAGTCTTATTGGAAAAGTGTATATTGGCCTACGCAAGGCCTATTTATTGGTGAGCCTTTAGCCGCACCTTATAAAAACAATTAAAATAATATTTTAAGTAAATATTAAAAGTGCCTATTTTTACAATGGCCGAATAGCCCAAACGGGTTGTTGCCACACTAATTTCATTTTTTGCTGATAAACTATCCAATAATATATACATGAAGCATGTTAATTCAATGAATAATAAAACTTTATTGCCAGCTAATTTTAAATTAAGCACTAACCAGAAGTGGTTTTTATTTGGTTTGGTGATTGCTTTTATAGCCCATTTTGGCGGTCTGAGTGATTTGGTTTCACGCTGGAATACTCAGGAAGAATATGGTCACGGCTATTTTATTCCTGTTATTAGTCTTTGGTTTTTATGGAGCCGAAAAGATGCATTATTAGCCAGCATTGGTGAGGCGTCTTGGGTAGGGCCAGCGTTAATTGCAATTGGTGGGGTTGGGCTGCTATTAGGGGAGCTAACAGCCATATTCATATTAATTCAAATTAGTTTCTTGCTGACAATAATCGGTTTGGTTTTAGCTTACGGTGGCAGGTCACTGCTGAAAGTATCATTGCTTCCAATCGCTTTTCTAATATTTGCTATTCCACTGCCGTATTTTGTTGGGGCCCAACTATCTTGGCGCTTACAGTTGATTTCATCAGAGTTAGGTGTGGCTTTTTTACGATTATTGGGTAACTCAGTTTATTTAGAAGGTAACGTTATTGATTTAGGCGTTTACAGGCTGCAGGTTGTAGAAGCTTGTAGTGGCTTACGTTATTTATACCCGTTATTAAGTATCGGCTTTTTAATGGCCTACATGTACAAAGGCTCGCTCTGGCAACGCGTGCTAATTTTCTTATCAACAATTCCTGTAACTGTAGTAATGAACAGTCTGCGTATTGCAATGGTGGGTGTGCTTGTTAATCGTTGGGGTAATGGAATGGCTGATGGCTTTTTACATTACTTTGAAGGCTGGATTATATTTATGGTCTGCCTATTGATTTTGATACTTGAAGTGATGATTTTTGAGCGATTTAGTCAAAGGCGAAGCTTCTGGCAAGCAGTAGACTTGCCAGTCATACAGCCTGTCAAATCTTCTGCAGTGTTTAATCAATCAATTAAACCTTTGTATCTGAGTATATTTTTAATTGCTACAGCATTAGTTGCAGTAAATTTATTAAGTGATCGAGAAGAAATTAGACCTCAACGTCAAAGTTTGGCAGGATTTCCTGCCAAGATAGATGGCTGGAGCGCTAAAGAAGCGAGCATGGATAAAGAAATTGAAGAGTTTCTTGGTGTCGATGACTACTTGCTTGCCGATTACAGCTACCCTGGCAAAGGGGCGGTAAATTTTTACGTGGCTTATTATGCATCGCAGCGCAAAGGTGTTTCACCACACTCGCCACAAGTTTGTATGCCAGGTGGTGGCTGGATAATCTCATCTCTAGACAGAATTACCATTGAAGTTGCAGGTAAAAAAGATTTTCACGTTAACCGTACGGTGATTAATAAAGACAATCATAAACAAGTGGTTTATTATTGGTTTGAACAACGAGGCAGGCACATTGCAAATGAGTACTATATGAAATGGTATTTATTGCTCGATTCTATAAAAATTAATCGAACTGATGGCGCTTTGGTACGAGTGACTACTTATTTAAGACCCACAGAATCACTAGATCAGGCTGATGCACGCATACAAGAATTTTTAGAAAAAAGCGTGCCTTTACTTGATACATACGTACCAAAATAATTAGACTATTTAAGAAGAATGCTATGAAAAATAACCTATCGAAATTATTTTTAACTCTGCTTTTAATCGGTGCAATTTCTGGCTGTTCATCTCCAGCAGAAAAAGCTGAGAAGTACTATCAAAAAGGCATGGAGCTTATTGAAAAAAATCCTGATAAAGCCAAGCTTGAGTTTCAAAATGCACTTCAGCTTAAAAAAAATATGACTAAAGCAATTTATAGCTTGGGGTTAATAGCCGAAGCTAAAGGCGATTTGAAAGGCACTTTTGGGTTAATGAACGAAGTGGTAGAACAAGATCCTAAAAATATCAACGCTCTAGTAAAAACTGGTCAAATTTTATTAGGAGCAGGAAAATTAGATGTTGCGCTAGAAAGAAGTAACAGAGCGCTTGAAGTAGATAAAAATAACGTTTCAGCGCTGAATTTGCGAGCTGCTTTGCAATTAAAGTTAAATAATCCTGCTAGCGCTATTGAAAACGCAAACATCGCGCTTAGCATAGACCCAAATAGTCAAGATGCTTATGTGATACTAGCTGCTGAAAGACTGTTAGTAAAAGATAATATTAAAGCGATTGAATATTTGGATAAGGCATTAGTTAAAAACAACAAAAACTTAGCTGTACAATTGATAAGAATCAAGGCACTTGAAGATTTGTCAAAAGTGTCAGAAGCTGACCAAGCATTTAAAATGCTGATTAAGTTGTTTCCAGATCAGTCATTTGTTAGAAAAAATTATGCTCAATTTTTACTCAAATACAACCGCCAACCTGAAGCTGAGCAGCAACTTCGGGCGATAGCAAAAACAGCTCCAGATTTACAATCTAAACTAGATATTGTTAGATTTGTTATAGCTACTAAAGGTGCAGAAGCAGGAAGAGTTGAACTAGAAAGTTACGTAAAAAATGAACCTGAAAATTATGATTTAGGTTTTGCATTAGTTAATTTATATCAGCTACAAAATAACACGGCTTCGGAAGATCAGCTTTTGCAGCTAATAGCAAAAAAAGCTGGAAATACTGTTAACGGCTATAAGGCT
>JANMNC010000178.1:0-1993 GCA_031373695.1 Methylotenera sp.
GGGCACAGAGAAAATTGAAAAACGCTTCGCCGATGCAAATGATGATTTCAGCGGCATTATGTTCAAGGCGCTTGCCGATCGCTTTGCGGAAGCTTTTGCTGAGTATATGCATGAACGCGTGCGTACCGATTTTTGGGGCTACAACGCAGATGAAAAACTGGATGTAAACGCCCTGATTAAAGAACAATATCAAGGCATACGTCCTGCGCCTGGCTATCCAGCTTGCCCAGACCACACGGTAAAACCCGATATGTTTAACTTATTGCAATGCGACGAAATCGGCATGCAGCTCACAGAGTCCTTCGCCATGCTGCCCGCAGCAGCGGTATCAGGCTTCTATTTTGCGCACAGCCACGCCAAATATTTTAGCGTAGATAAAATTGGCATGGACCAATTAGAAGATATGGCAAAACGTAGAGATTTGCCTAAAGAGTATTTAGAGCGCTGGCTTGCGCCGAATTTGGGTTGAATTTATGAAAATTGTTAGCGTTTTATTATTTTTAATTAGTTTCAACCTACAAGCTGAAGAGCTTTATTCTTCTGTGGATGATTATTTGAAAACAGTGACCACCTTTAGTGAAGAACAACTTCAGTACGTTAAGGAGCACCCTGAATACCAATATCCCAATCGAGCTGTTTCAAAAAATAAAAGATGGTATGTTGGCTACGAGCCAGTGGGAACTAGTGAATCAGTGTTTTTATATTTATTGGAGGCAAATAAACAAGGAAAGCTAAAGTTGGTGAGTCGCATTAATACTAACGAGGAGTGGCGCTTACCTTATTTATTTGAAGAATTAACCTTCGATGGTGACGATAAATTTAATGTGTCGATGCATATAGTTCAAAGTGGGAATGTAACTCTAACTTATTATTTTCAGCTAATTAAGAGTAAATGGTTTCTAGCTAGAGATGAACGTAATGAATTAGGACGTTGTGGAGAAGGTGATGATGCTGAGGTGTCAGATAGCTTAAAAGTGTCAACCAATTACTTAACAGGCCGAATAAAAGAGCAGCGATACAGCGAAAAAAACTGCAAACCGCTTAAATTGATTAAAAAGAAAGTTAAGTTCCCATTAGTGCCTTTAACTGATTTTTATCCATACATGGAAATTGCACCCAAGCAATAAAAAACCACTTTCGTCATTCTGAGCATAGCGAAGAATCCAGAATGACCTACAATTTCTTAGATTCTTCGCTATGCTCAGAATGACGGTAGGAAAAATAGTTTTGTAGGGTGGGTCACTTGTGACCCACGCGTTATAGTAGATTAGATTGTACTAACAGCGTGGGTAAACAAGTTACCCACCCTACAAACCTTTAATTTATTAGATTAAAATAACATATGCACATTCACATCTTAGGTATTTGCGGTACATTTATGGGCGGTATTGCGGTGCTGGCTCAAAAGGCTGGGCATCGTGTGACGGGGTGTGATGCGAATGTTTACCCGCCAATGAGTACGCAATTAGAGGCGCAGGGCATTGAGTTGATCGAAGGTTTTGACCCAACGCAGACCAAGCTGAACCCTGATATTTACGTGATTGGCAACGTAGTTTCGCGCGGCAATCCGTTGATGGAAGAAATTCTGAATCTTGGCCTACCTTATATCTCAGGGCCACAGTGGTTGGCAGAGAATGTGCTACAAGGTAAATGGGTGCTGGCCGTTGCGGGTACGCATGGCAAAACCACAACATCTTCTATGTTAGCTTGGATACTAGAATATGCTGGTTTGGCACCTGGCTTTTTGATTGGTGGCGTGCCTGAGAATTTTGGTGTCTCTGCACGCTTGCCGCAAACTCCCAAACAAGATAGCAAAAGCATTTCGCCATTTTTTGTGATTGAAGCAGATGAGTACGACACTGCGTTTTTTGATAAACGGTCAAAATTTGTGCATTACCGTCCGCGCACAGCTGTGTTAAACAATCTTGAGTTTGATCATGCGGATATCTTTGATGATTTACCAGCGATTGAAAAGCAGTTTCATCATTTAGTA
>JANMNC010000034.1:0-50850 GCA_031373695.1 Methylotenera sp.
GCACACAATAAAGGCGCTACTGCTGCCAAATCTAACTTATCTGATATATGTAATACAAAATGCTCATCAACCACTATTTGGCTTGAGTAACCGCCATAGGTCATTTTTCCAGCATCTTTATCTGTAGCGTGCTTATCTTCACTATTGTAAGTGAACACCTCTGCATCACAATATTGCTCTAAACCATCTATGCAATCTGGACACACACGACAAGAATCTACCAAGCAACCTACGCCAGCTAAATCGCCTACTTTAAATGCTTTAACATCTGTACCAACACTTGTTACACGTCCAACAATTTCGTGCCCTGGCACTACAGGGTAAACCGCGTTTTGCCACTCATTACGTGCGGTATGCAAATCAGAATGACAAACGCCGCAATATAAAATTTCTATCTGCACATCTTTTGCGCCTACTTCACGGCGATTAATATTAAACGGCACTAGCTTTTCTTTGGCAGAATGTGCTGCATATGACTTTACTTTACTCATGTGTTTCTCCTGATTATGTAAAAAATTAGGTATAAAAATTAAGCCCAACCTATCAGCACAATTGTGTCGATGCTGATACTTGCTTCTGGCTGCTTATATGCTTTAGTGTAAATTTTTACTAAGCCATAAAAATAACTGGCACATTTTCTGCGCTTAAAATTTTGTGCCTGAACAAGCACAACACCTAATGAATAGCAGTTATAACACTTGATTATACGCTTTAAGTAGACCAGTCGTATAATAAGCAAGTAAAGGTTTATTCAGTGGATAAAAAGTGTTGTTTACACTCATACATGTAAGCGCATGCCTACATAAAATTCAGAATTAACCTGCTAACCTTAAAAATTAATTTTAATTACACTACTTTTATGAATAAAAAGTGAGAATTAACAACTTAATAAGGGGTTTAAAATGAATTTTAAAAAATTATCAATAGCAGCTTTAATGGTTTTATTTGTTGTGGGTTTAACTGCTTGCGACAAGCCTGGCCCGGCAGAAAAAGCAGGACAAGACATAGATAATGCTGCTGAGAATTTAGGCGATAAAGTTGAAGATGCCACAGATAAAGCTGGCGACAAGCTTGAGCAAGCTGGCGATAAAGTAGAAAATGCAACTGACTAGTTAAACTATAAATTGTGTTTATGACGCCTTTTAATAGACATTACTTAACAAAAAAGCGCACAAAAAAGCCCGTACATTACGGGCTTTTTTGCTATCTAAATACAAAGTTTACAATACATCTAGCTATTCGCCACATCTTCTAACACTTGCAAAAAATCGTCACCGTAACGGTCTAATTTAGCTTGACCCACACCTGTGATTCGGCTCATTTCAGTTAAGCTTTGTGGGCGATTATTTAAAATTTCTAATAGCGTACTATCATGAAAAATTACATAAGGTGGCACACCCTGCTCGCGCGCTAACTCTAAACGCTTGGCTTTAAGCGCTTGCCAGAGCGGGTCATCAGCTAGCCCATCATAAGCCGCTTTGGCGTTTGAGCTGCGCTGGGCTTTACTTAAACTGGTTTTTGCTTTACCTGCAACTTCAATGTCACGTCTTAACCATACTTCTACCGCGCCTTTTAATACTGGGCGTGCAGCTTCGGTTAGTTTTAAGCCACCATAAGCCTGAATATCACTTTCTAAATAGCCACCAGCCACTAACTGCCGAAAAACGCTGCTCCATTGTGCGGATGGCATGTTTTTACCCACACCAAATACGCTTAATTGTTGGTGATTAAATTGCGATACTTTTATGTTGGTTTTACCCAGTAACACATCAATTAAATGCACAACACCAAAGCGTTGCCCTGTGCGATACGCCGCAGACAATGCCATTTGGGCAGCTTGCGTAGCATCCCAGGTATCAACTGGGCTTAAGCAATTATCGCATTGGCTGCAGCTACCCGCATGTTGTTCGCCAAAATAGCGTAATAAGGTTTGATGGCGACAAGCAGTCGATTCGCAAAAACCCAGTAACGCATCTAACTTTTGGCGCTCTACCTGCTTACGTTCTTCTGGCGCATCGCCGCTATCAAGCATTTGGCGCATGCTCACTACATCGCCAAGTCCATAAGCCATCCAAGCATTTGCAGGTAGGCCATCGCGCCCTGCGCGACCCGTTTCTTGATAATAGCCTTCCATGCTTTTAGGCAAATCTAAATGCGCCACGAATCTGACATTAGGTTTATCGATACCCATACCAAAAGCAACTGTGGCGACAATAATCACACCTTCTTCACGTAAAAATCGGCGTTGGTTTTGGCTGCGAATACTGGCGTCTAAACCAGCATGATAAGGCAGCGCATCCCAACCGCGCTCATTAAGCCAGCTAGCGGTTTCTTCTACTTTTTTGCGCGATAAGCAATACACAATGCCCGCATCGTTAGCATGTTCAGCTTCTAAAAACGCCTCTAGTTGCTCGCGCACCTTATTTTTTTGCGTTACGCGGTAACGAATGTTGGGCCTATCAAAACTGGCAACAAATTGCTGCGCTTGTTCTAGCTTTAAACGTTCTACAATCTCTGCACGCGTCGGCGCATCGGCCGTGGCGGTTAGCGCAATGCGTGGCACATTAGGAAACCGCTCATGCAACACCGTTAATTTGCGGTATTCTGGCCGAAAATCATGCCCCCACTCTGATACGCAGTGCGCCTCATCAATTGCAAATAGCGCAATACCTGTGTGTCGCTCTATTTGTTCTAATTGCGCTAAAAAACCGCTTAACAAAAGGCGCTCAGGCGCCACATACAATATATCTAAATCGCCTTGTACCAACAAAGATGTGATTTGACGGGCTTGTTCGGCATCTTGGCTAGAGTTTAAAAATGCGGCCTTTACACCCAATTGCTGCAAAGCCTCTACTTGGTCTTGCATCAAGGCAATTAGCGGCGAAACCACAATAGTTACACCACTACGCAACAAAGCAGGTAATTGATAACACAGCGATTTTCCGCCACCCGTTGGCATTAATACTAGCGCATCACCACCTGCCGTGACATGTTCAATAATGGCTTGTTGCTCACCGCGAAATGTTGAATAACCAAATACTTGGTGCAGGCGTTGCTGGGCGAGGGATGCTGTCATGGCATGCATTGTACACTGCATGATTGCTTGATTTTTGGCAAAAGCGTCTATTAAAACTAAAAATTTAAGTGCTTAAATTTGTTAATTGAATCACTTGCGTTTTAGGATTATTAAAGGCTTTTAACAATAGTTTATAAGTATCTAAATCAAACTTAAATTGTGTGCTTTCTTGCAATTTTTCTGCTAAATCTGCTTCGTTTTCAATGGCGCCCAAATACGTCCAATACTCAAAAATATGCAGCTGGGTTTTATCGTTTTCACGATTTTGTTCGCGTATGCCAATTTTTCCTGCATACGGCCAATTTTTTAATTTGTGTGCAATTAAGGCTTGTTGCAGGCGTAAGTAGTGTATTTCTGGCAATTCTTTGCCGCAACAAACACCTTTGCAGCGTTTGATTTGGCTAGAGAAACAAGCACCATTGCCTGTTGCTTCTAAACCCAAATAGCGCGGGCATAACTGATGCGCCTCGGCAATACTGCGTAAGGCTTCTACCGCTTGGCGTTTACTTTTAAAAGTGCCAAACAATTGGCCTAATTCAACTGGGTTTATGTCGCTTTCGCGCACCAGTTCTAGCAAATTTTTGGCTTGTGGATTAGCATTAAGCTTCCAGCTGCACAGTTGGCGCTCATTACGTAATTGGCGGTTGTGAATGGGTTGGCGAGTTTTAACTAATTGCGATTCTAGCAACAATGCACTGAAATCGCCTGCGGTGGTAATCCACTCTATATGTTTAATTTCTTGCGAAATACGCATTTCTTTAGTGCTGGCGTGATCGCTACTAAAATGACTGAGCACACGGGCGCGAATATTTACACTTTTACCAATATAAAGTGGCAAATAATTATCGCCATAAAATAAGTAAACACCTGGCGTTTCTGGCATATCTTCTAATAGATTAGCATCTAAATGTGGCGGCAATGTTGGGTGATTCATTAACTGCGCGGCGGCGTTACTAATGGCAGCATCGCCTAACTCTAATTTGGCCGATTCAATAAAGCCTAACATCACTTCTACATCGCCCATGGCGCGGTGGCGGGCAATAGTAGTGAGATTATGGCGTTGCATAATGGCGTCTAATCCGTGGCTTTTGTGCTGCGGATATAGAAGTCGCGATAATTTAACGGTGCAAATCACTTTTTGGCGCAGTGTAATGCCCATGCGCTTAAATTCGGCCTTAATAAAACCATGATCAAAGCGCACGTTGTGAGCAGCTAAAACGCTGCCTTCTAAAAAGCTTAATAAAGTGTCGGCCACCTCTTTAAAAAGCGGCGCGGTGGCCACCATTTCATTATTAATCGTTGTAAGCTGTTGAATAAATGCTGGAATAGGCTGCTCTGGATTAACTAAAGTTTGCCAGCGTGCTGTCTCAATACCATTGTCATATCGCACCAAAGCAATCTCCGTGATGCGGTCGCGCAATGGTGTGGCGCCTGTAGTTTCAAGATCTAGAAAGGTGATAGATGGCAGCATTAGTAGTAAATATACAATTTGGTAAAAACTAAATACTAGCGTGATTTAACGCATGAATAATAAATAAATCATTAACCCAAAGTATAAAAACGCAAAAAAACCTACTATCCAAAATACGTTTAGCAGGTTTTTATTGATATTTTTCAGTTGGTTTTCAATATTATCTAACTTGGTATTGGTTTCGGTATTCTCGTGCATCATGCTTCCCCTGTAAAATAGTACCTATCATGACATCAACTACCACCACTAATTCATCGCTACGCGAGTTAACCACACAGTTTGCACAAGCGGGTAAATTAAACGCCATTTACTTGCGTCCTGCACGCAGCATTGCATGTGTTAAAACTAGCATCGCCACAGCCCTTACTGGGTGCGGGCTACAGGGCGATCGTGCAAGCCTCGCGGCTTCGCGAAACCCACTTGGGTCTAACCGACAAGTGACTTTAATACAAGCAGAGCATATTGCAGTGATTAGCTCGCTAATGAATAAACCAATTGATGCAGTGCTACTTAGGCGAAACCTTGTGGTGTCTGGCATTAACTTACTGGCTGCAAAAAGCTTATTTAAAGATCAACCCATGCATTTAACAATCGGTGATGTGGTGCTAGAAATTACTGGCCCGTGCGAGCCATGCTCTAAGATGGAGGCAACAATTGGCAAAGGTGCTTACAATGCAATGCGTGGCCATGGCGGCGTAAACGCAAGGGTGATAAAGGGTGGCGAGTTAAGGCTGGGCGACTCTGTTAATTGCACGGTTGCAACCCATATACCTACACCACAAAATAGCCTGTTTTAAATTTACAAGTGTGCATTTTTAGCTTGTAATAAGTGCTGTATTTGGTGCGCGAGCATTTCTTCGGCATACAAGTTTCTGTGTTTTAAACAGTTTGGGCTATTTTTATCTACGCAATGCGTGCGCAATTTGCAATCGCAGCTTTGCGCAATTACTTTCTCTAAAACATTTAGCGTATTACTGTGATGTACCACAGGTTTAGCTTGTGGAGCGGGCTTGAGTGAATCTGTCATTATTTGCCTAACTTATAATTTATTGTTTAGTAGCAAAACCATTGGGGTTGCTAGATTGCCAATGCCAAGTATCGGCACACATTTGCTCTAAATTACGCAATGCTTGCCAGCCCAATATGTTTGAGGCTTGGCTGGCATCAGCATAATTAATCGCCACATCGCCAGCGCGTCTTGGCAAAATTTCATAGGGTATTGCTTTGTCACTCACTTTGGCAAATGCGTTCACTACATCTAGCACGCTATAACCAATGCCTGTGCCTAAGTTTAGCGTGAGCATAGTTTGGTTATTGTGCAAATAATCTAAGGCGGCCACATGGCCATC
This sequence comes from Methylotenera sp., assembly GCA_031373695.1. Taxonomy (GTDB): domain Bacteria; phylum Pseudomonadota; class Gammaproteobacteria; order Burkholderiales; family Methylophilaceae; genus Methylotenera_A. The sequence continues at coordinate 5,897 of JANMNC010000034.1, forward strand.
GGCTAAATCCACCACATGAATATAATCTCTTACGCCTGTACCGTCATGCGTTGCGTAATCGTTACCAAATACGCGCAATTTGGTTAAACGTCCTACCGCCACCTGTGCCACATAAGGTAATAAATTATTAGGTATACCGTTAGGGTCTTCGCCAATCAAACCGCTGCTGTGTGCGCCAATAGGGTTAAAGTAGCGCAATATACCAATGCGCCAAGTGCTGTCTGATTGGTGCAAATCACGCAAAATATCTTCTATCATTAACTTACTTCGACCGTATGGATTAGTCGCACTTAATGCAAAGTCTTCTTTAATTGGCACGGTAGCTGGGTCGCCATATACGGTAGCAGATGAGCTAAATACGATGTTTTTTACGCCAAACTCAGCCATTACTTCAAACAAATTCAAGCTGCCAGTTACATTATTATCATAATACAATTGGGGCTTTTCAACTGATTCGCCCACCGCTTTAAGCCCAGCAAAATGTACTGCTGCAGTGATGGCATAAGCTTTAAAAATTGCACGCATGGCGGCTTTATCGCGAATATCTGCCTGAATAAATGGGAATATTTTGCCAGAAATTTGAGTCACCCTATTAAGTGACTGTTGCGAGCTGTTAGATAAATTGTCGACCACAACAATATCATGCCCAGACGCCAACATTTGCACGCACGTATGCGAGCCAATATAACCTGCCCCACCCGTTATTAATATAGCCATAGCTTTATGCTTTAATTATTGATTAGCGTAAATCATACTGCATAAATTGTGCATAAATATTTCAAATGCATAGTTACCGCTTAAATAGTCTCGGCTTGAACAGTATCCTGCTCAATAGTGTTAAATTAAATTGCTATTTTTGATGCATAAAGGTGCATTAAATAAAATCAATTTTAACATCATGTTCTTGGCGGTCATCTATTAGTGCAATAACACATTGAGTAGCACTGGCTGCGTTTTCAACATGTCCATTTAATGCAACAGAGCTCACATCAACATTATCTATGGTAACTTGCGATGAGTTGGCCGTGTTTTGTTGATTACAGTTAATAGTAATGTGATACAAAGTATCGCGATAACGGTAATGAATTTTGTACGATTGCCAATGTTTTGGCACGCATGGCGCTATACGCAAATGGTCGTTTTCTAAAGTTACCCCTAACAATGTTTCTAGAGTCAATCGATACATCCAACCAGCAGCACCTGTGTACCATGTCCAGCCACCACGACCTGTATGTGGCGCTGCTGCATATATATCTGCACTCATTACATAAGGCTCAACTTTATATGTTTGGATTTGCTCTGGTTTGCTTGCGTGATTAATGGGGTTTAGCATGCCAAATAATTCCCACGCAAGTTGCGTTTCACCCTGCATAGCAAAAGCCATTGTCGCCCAAATAGCCGCATGCGTATATTGGCCGCCATTCTCGCGCACGCCTGGCACATAGCCTTTTATGTAACCAGGCTCTAAGTGAGATTGATTAAATGGCGGATCAAGTAATTTAATTAACTGCGCATCACGTTGCACTAAGCGTTGATTAACAGCCGCCATGGCTTTACGCGCACGATTAGCGTCGCCACTTTTTGAAATAACTGCCCAGCTTTGGCTAATTGAATCAATTTGGCATTCATCGTTTTCTTTTGAACCTAAAGGCGTACCATCATCAAAGTAAGCGCGTCTGTACCATTCACCATCCCATGCATTGGTTTCAATATTGCCGCGTAATAGCACAGCTTGAGTAGTGCAAATTTCTGCAAATGCACTGTCATTTCTATTATTAGCAAGCACACTAAAACAATTTAAGTTTTCTACTAAAAACCACGCCAGCCAAACACTTTCACCTTTACCATCACGCCCAATTAAATTCATGCCATCGTTCCAATCGCCGCAACCAATTAACGGCAACTGGTGTGCGCCAAAACGTAAGCCATGTTTAATAGCCCTAACGCAATGTTCATAAAGGCTTGCCGATTCATTCGAGCGTAAGGGTAAATCGTAATAAGCTTCTTCGTGTTGATTTAAGGCGCGCCCCTCTAAAAAATGCACCTGTTCATCAAGCACCGCTGTATCGCCTGTTGCTAACACATAACGACAAGTGGCATAAGCTAACCACAAATAATCATCAGAAAAATGCGTTCGCACTCCTTGCCCATTGGGTGGGTGCCACCAGTGCTGCACGTCGCCTTGCGGAAACTGACGCTCTGCACAGCGAATGATTTGCTCACGCGCCAACCAAGGCGCTGCATGAATAAGCGCCATAGTATCTTGCAGTTGATCGCGGAAACCATATGCGCCGCCAGATTGGTAATAACCGCTGCGGCCCCACAATCTGCATGAGATGGTTTGGTAAATAAGCCAGCCATTAGTTAGCACATCAAGGGCAAGGTCTGGCGTTTCTACTTGCACCGCGCCTAGCGTATGGTTCCAATATTCATGAACAGCATCCAGCGCTTGCCTTGCACCCGCCACACCGCCAAAGCGCTGAATATAATGATGCACTTCATCACTACTGTTACCTGTTCCAAAGACAAATACAAACTCACGCTCCTGATTTTCAAACAATGTAATTTGCGTTTGCAAGGCAGCGCATGGGTCTAATCCTGCACCTGTTCTTCCAGACAAGCGTTTACGCCTCATGGCTGCCGGGCTTGCAAGAGAACCATTTCTGCCAATAAATTCAGTACGATTTCCGCTTAAAGACACCTCTTTTTCACTTAAATGTGCAAAAACCAAGCGGTTTGCACACTCGCGTCCATAGGCGTTGCGTGCCAAAACTGCACTTGTTTGCGCATCTATCTCAGTGACAATGTGCATTAAGTTAGCGTGTCTCCACTCTCCTAACACTAGCTCCCAATAGCCTGTAAGCGACAATTGCCGTGTACGATTAGACAAATTACGTAACTTAATCACCACAAACTTAACTGGTGCATCCATGGCCACATAAGTTGTTAATTCTGAATTTATACCCGCTTCATTATGCTCAAAAACACTATAACCAAAGCCGTGGCGGCACACATAATCACTTTTATCTTGCGTAACAGTGCAAGCAGGTAAAGCTGTTGGCGACCAAAAAACCCCTGTCTCTTCATCACGAATATAATGGGCTTCGCCGCTACTGTCAGATAGTGGGTCGTTGTGCCAAGTGGTTAATCTAAACTCGTGTGCATTTTCTACCCATGTATAAGCACTACCGCTTTCAGAAACCACTGTGCCAATGTGTGGGCTAGCAATCACATTAGCCCAAGGTGCGGGTGGGGTTTGCCCATCGGCTAATGTAATCACATACTCTCGACCATCAGGGGTAAAGCCACCGATGCCATTATCAAAAATAAGTGTCCGTTTAGCTTGTGATAAAGGTGGCTGTCTATATGCTTGCAATAACGGCTCTAATCTTTCTGATTCGCGCTCAAATGTTCTGTCTGTAGTGGCGCGACGCTCTACTTGTTCAATTAAACTTTGCGCACCATCTTTAGAGGCCATATCGGTAAATACTACACGAGCAACCGTTTGAAATAACACGCGTGCTTCTTCAGATAAATCTTCTACCCGCCTAATAAATACGCCACCAGGCTTATCAAGCGTTTGCGCTTCTGGCCCTGCATTAATCAGCCCAATAATTTGATCTTGAAGCACCGCACGGTAGCCAGAAAAATCTTCATTTATGATAACTAAATCAGAAACTAAGCCATTCATGCGCCAATAAGTGTGGGCTTGTAACACTTGTTTAACTAAATCTAAACGACTTAAATCACCAATACGAATCAGCACTATAGGTAAATCGCCCGATACCCCAAACCGCCATAGCCCAGATTGGCCAATGTGATTACGTAAAATTACACTGGATGGCGCACGTCGTAAAGCGTTGCAATAAATTACCGAGCTAGCTAGACGCCCGTACACTTGTGCATCAGCTTCAGTTGCGTTTAGCATACGCAACACTTCTTGGCTTTGAAACCAAGCCATTTCAAACGCACGCTCTACAAAATGACGGTCGCAATATTTCTCTATTAATGCCAATGCAGCTTCGCGCGAACTGGCCATACCACTAATAATCTGCACAGTTCTAGATCGATCTGCTGCCAAATTAATCGTACGCCTAATGGCTACAATCGGGTCTAACACTGAGCCATCGGTATTAGACAAAGGCGCTGATAATATTTGCGCTGATTTACCAATCTGCTTACCAAAAATTTGGTCTGCAATATGGCCAGAAACCTGTTCTAATATATTGCCAGAACTTTTTAAGTCGTCATCTATTCTGTCAAATACAATAGGATTTATAGCTGTGCGACCACGCCCAATAAACTTTGCACGATCTGTCTCAAAGCTGGACAAACTTACATTTTTGGCAGAATTTTCACTAACATTAATATCAGGCACCGCCATTAAATGGAACATCCATGGCACTCGTTCACCCAATGTGCGTGGCCGCCTTGTGCAAATAATGGCGTGGCGATCATGCAAAATTTCAGTTTGTACAAATAAATTGCTAAATGTACGATGGGCTAAATCGGCATTCAGTGGTGCTAATATTACCTCTGCATAACTAGTAATTTCAATATGACGCGCCCGCGCAGATAAGTTAGTCAACGTTACTCGACGAATTTCCACATCATCTTCAGGCGAAACACTAATCTCTGTATGCGTTTCTATTAACTGATCACGGCGGCGATACTCTGCCCTTGCCTGTGTAAAAATAGCTTCGTAATAATCTGGCTTGCGTAACGTGGGTTGATAAGCAGTAGACCAATAACGTTGGTTTTCCATGTCGCGTAAATAAATAAAAGTACCCCAGTTATCTTGTGTTGCATCTTCACGCCAGCGTGTAACAGCTAAATCATGCCAACGGCTGTAACCACCGCCCGCATTGGTTGCCATTACATGGTATCTGCCATTTGATAGTAAATGTACTTCAGGTATTGGTGTGTTAGGTTCAGTAAACACGCGCATGATTGCACCTGCAGACTCAATATTACTGGGGGTATGTGCATTGACTTCAGCTGAATGCGGTTGCAAGGTTGCGCCCTGTTTAGGTATGCGCTCTTGCAGTAATAGCTCTGTCGCTTTTATGTAAGGTGCCGCCATAAATCTACGCTGCATGGGCATATTAAGTAACACATATGCAAATGCCAATAAGCTCATACCTTGGTGATGCGCCATAAAAGATAGTATGGCTGCGTGATTTTTACCCCGTGGCAAACGGTTTGGCGTGTAATCTACCGCCTCATAAAAGCCATACTGCCCAACAAAGCCGCTATTTGCTAATTTTTGCAAGTTTTTGCACGCTTCGTTAGGCATAATCATTAATGCTAATGCACTGGCATAAGGTGCTATTACCAAATCGTCTGCAAGGCCCCTTTTAAAACCTAAACCTGGCACCCCAAAAGCGCGATATTGATACACCTGACCAATATCAGTGGCGTTATAACAAGATTCTGAAATGCCCCACGGCACATTTTTAAGTTGACCATATTTAATTTGACGTTTCACCACAGCTTTGCAGGTTTGGTTCAACAAAGTGTTTTCAAAACTAGGCATTAACAATTGCGGCATTAAATACTCAAACATAGAGCCAGACCATGACAGCAAGCTAATATCGCTGCCTATACTGGTTAACAAGCGACCTAACGAAAACCAATGTTTTTGAGGTAACTGGCCTTCGGCAATTAGCAAAAAGCTAGCTAGCCTAGCCTCAGATGCTAATAAATCATAACAGGATGGATCGCGCCGACGCTCACCAACATCAAAACCAATACTTAATAAGTCTGTAGAGTTATCGTATAAAAATGTGAAATCCATTTGTGCTAACTTGATTATGCGCTCAACCAATTCATCAATGAGTTGTAAGCGTTTTATCTCAGCATTAGCATTTAGATGGAGTGAATTTTTTGATTCCTCTAACAATGCACCCGCTTGTTGATTAAAGGCATACACCCAATAATAAAGCTCACTTTGGCTATCTGTTCCTGAAGGCAGTGCGGCCAACAGTTGCTGTGCCGTTTGTGTTATTTGCATTAGCAGTTGGTTTGTAGCTATTGCACTTGGTGGCGGTTTTAATAAATTTTCTTGCAGTGTATCTTGCAAAAATTTAATCTTACTTTCAATCACTTTGGCAGGTAATATCGGCACATATTCAGCCAGTATCCACAAAGTATCACTTAGGCCTTGCAAAGGTTTAATGGTGAATAAAGCATTATTTTTAAGCTCTAGCAACCCCGCTTGTAATGTCACAAAACTACCCGCTAAATTACCACTATCTACCGATGATATATATTGTGGATTTAGTATTTGCATGGTGTGCGTGTCATACCAATTGTAAAAATGACCGCGGTAACGCGTTAGTTTTTCTAGGCTTGTGATTGTATTATTAGTTAACTGTAGTAGTTTATTGGCCGTTATATAACCAAAATCATAAGCGGCTAAATTGGCTAGTAATCCCAACCCTATATTAGTGGGTGAAGTGCGTGAGGCAATTGCAGAAATAGGATATTGCTGCACATTATCTGGTGGCAACCAGTTATCTTCAGCCGTAACAAACTGGTCAAAGTAACGCCAAGTTCGTCTGGCACTAATATGCAAAAATGTGATTTGGTCGGCAGTTAAATCAATAACTTTCGTTACATTTGGTTTGCTTATCCACCAAGCAACTAAAGGCGACAGAAACCAAATGCTTAATATAGGCGCACAAAAAAGCCAAACAATTAATGGGCCGCTTTGCAATGTTTGCATGTAAGTAAAAAAGGTAATTAGCACAAACGCAATCATTGGTGCTATCCACATTTCTTTATAAAAATCTAACCAAGTGCTAATGGCATTGCGTTTTGTGTACACAGGTAAATGCCATTGCAATAAACCGCGTTTGGTAAATAACATACGGCCAGCAGAACGTGTAATGGCGTCTATATTAATGGCTGCTTCGTAAGGTAAAAAGACCAGTGACAGTGTTGCCAGCATTAAAGAGTGCCCTACCGATTGGCTGCAAAGTACAAGGTGTGCCAGCCAAGCCAGTTCTTTAGGTTTTTTAAGCAAGTTAATCAAAGCACTAAAAATAGGTGGCAAATATAAAGTCATTAGCACTAATGCTTGTATTGCAACTACTGTTAAAAATGAATGGCTAATTAGCCACCCACTAACTAATAGCGCAAATAGTGACAAAGCAACTAGGCTACGCCTTAAGTTATCAAGAATTTTCCAAACCGATAAAGCACTTAAAGGATTGGGCTGGCGATTAGCATTTATATTACTTGCCGCTGGTACGCGTGGCAGTAACCAGCCTGCTAATTGCCAATCACCCCTTGTCCATCGATGTCTGCGGCTAATATCAATGGCATAACTGGATGGGTGTTCCTCAATCAAATCCACATCGGTAATTAATGCGCTTCTGGCATATCCACTTTCTAATAAATCATGACTTAAAATCAAATTGTTGGGAAATCGCCCATCCACTGCCTGTCTAAAAGCATCTACATCATAAATACCCTTACCTACAAATGAGCCTTCTGCAAAAATATCCTGATATACATCGGATACTTCACGCGTGTAAGGATCAATGCCAGAATCACCTGCGTAAAGCTGAGTAAACCAAGTTTGATTAGCGCTAATTAGGCTAATTGACGCACGTGGCTGCAAAATTGCATAACCATGCGTTACTCGCCCCTTGTTGATATCAAACACGGGGCGGTTAAGTGGGTGCGCCATGTTACCAATTAGTTTATACGCTGAGTCGCGGGGCAATTGCGTATCGGTATCCAACGTAATCACATATTTAATCGTATACAAAATAGCAGTATCACCAACAATATCAGTGAAGGCGGTTTGATTACTACTATCCATGTCACCATCACGTAATAGCGTATTAAACTGCTCTAATTTACCGCGTTTACGCTCATACCCCATCCAAATATGATCAACTGCGTTCCACTCACGCTGCCGATGAAACAAATAAAAGATACAATTTTTTCCAGAAATAGGGCCATCTTTATTAATTGAATCTTTATCGCAATATGTGCTGTTTAAAGTGTTTATGCCCGCACGTACGTAGTCAATTAAGGCAGCGTCTTCTGGCATTACTCGTGCATTTGCATCACGAAAATCTGTAAGCAAGGCAAACAATAAATTGCTATCTCTATTACCTAAATAGCGAATTTCTAAAGCTTCTAACAAGCTATCTATTTCTTGCAAGGTGTTTATTAACGTTGGCACAACAACTATTGTGCGGTGTTGTTCTGGCAAACCTTTAGAAAAATCTAGCCTTGGCAAAGCGTGAGGCTTAACGAGCTGTGTAACCAACAAATTAATAAGTGAAACAGCCAGTGCTGAACTACTTAAAAATGCCATTAAAGCCAACAGCCAAATGTACCTATGGTTTAAGGTATGCGCGTTAACAACAAAAATAATAATACTGGTAAAGAATAAAGCCAGTATTAAAATTGCGCCCACATAAATCATTAGGCGGTATGGCTTGCAAGCACGCTTAAAAATCAATTTAAACGAGTTATGGCAGTTTAATTTTTGTTTTAGTAACGCTAAACCGTCATCAATTAAATAAAAACCAACATGCGCACTACGATGATTGCTGCCCATTAAATTTTGCGCTGTATTGGCTAAATCTATGGCTGCGTGTGCTGCCGAAATTTCGTATTGTGAGCATTGATTATTGTTGGTTTTTTTATATTTTTTGGCGGTTAAACGCGCAATATCTTCAACTGCATGCCGATACCGATCGCGAGTAGAGAAATCTTGATTACGATACTGATTACTTGGGTCTTGATTTAATAACTGCTCTACAGTACTCAACGATTCAACGAAGTTGCGCCAATCCATCGCACCAATAAATCGTAAGCTACTTATTGTATTGGCGATTGATATTTGATTAGCGGCGGCGGCTCTGCTGGCAGATTCCAGCAATTGCGTGGCTGTTACATGCTGTAATAATAATTGCTGCTCTACCCAAGTTTGCGCAAAAACCATCGCCGCACCTTGGTCTTGCAGTCTGGCGTAAAACTCCTCTACAAACGGTGCGGTTAAAGGTATATCGGCATCGGCAAATTTTGCTAATAACTGAATCACTAATTTAGGCTCGTTTTCTGCTGCTAGCAGCATACGATCTGCCCATCTGGCTGCAATTTCTTGTTCTTCACGTCTATTCGCTATTCGCACTGAAACACGGCGCAAATTTTCTAGCAGAGCCAACTGCAACATGATAGGAAAAGCCCACAACTCACCCAACATTAAAGGCTCTACCGTTTGATAAGCCGCAATAAATTGGGTCGTATTTTCGCTATCGACCCGACCATCCATATGCGAAATTAAACCTAACGCCAAATCATAAATACGTGGAAAACCGTCAGAAACACCATCAAGCAATCGTGGCAATTGCCTGCTATAACCACGCGGCAGATGGCGGCGAGCTAAGGTGATTTGTTGCTGGATTAAATAATAGTTATCTAACAACCAGCTTTCTGCTGGCGCTAATTTTTGGCCAATTTTATCTGAGCTGGTGTTGGCGATTAAAATAACTTGATAGGCACTGTGTATAACATTTGCGTTGTCGGAAAGCCTAAGTAATAGCTTATCTGGCCCAACATGCGGGTTAATTTTATGTTGTTTGGCAAGCGTTATTGCGTAACGCGTGAGCTGATCTATACTTAACAATTCTGCGCGTAATAAATCTGGTTCGCGCTCTTTACGTACTGGTTTGCGTAAATGCGCCACAAAACTAGAAAGCTTAAGTGAAGTGATTTTGATGTTTGCTTTCAGTTAACTGGCTACAAAAAGCAACTAATTAGTAACAACTAATATTTAATTTTAGTGGCTCCTAATTAGTGCTAACAGGCTTACCAATCTAGACTTTTTTCACTTAAAGTTCCGTACGCTAACGCACATAAATATACTGCGCACTAAGTACAAAATTAATAATTTAGCGGCTACTGCACTAAGAATCTAGAGGCATTTTTTGCAAACGAACCTGCTCATTTTTTGCAATTGCATAACATTCGCAACTACGGCTTTCTAATGCTTTACGGTCTAGCACTGTAATCAAGCCACGTTTGTAACTAATAACGCCCGCTTCTTGCAGCTTTAAGGCGGCATCCGTCACACTCTCGCGCCTTACACCCAGCATGCCAGCCAACATTTCTTGCGTCATTACAATTTGGTTAGAAGATAATCGATCTAAACTTAGCAATAAACGACGGCAAAGCTGTTGATCTATCGAGTGATGGCGATTGCAAACAGCGGTCTGTGTCATCTGCGTAATCATGGCTTGCGAATAGCGCAATAAAATATTTAGCATGCTGCCATCACGATTAATGGCTTTTTTAGCGGCTTGCGCACGCATTCTGTAACCTTTACCCGCGCTTTGCACCAACGCTTGATTAGGCGTATTGCTGCCCGATAATAATAATGAAATACCCACAACACCATCATTGCCTACCACGGCTACTTCAGATGAAGCACCGTTTTGGGTCATATACAATAAAGATACAATGGCTGTGGTTGGAAAATACATATAAGCAGGTGTTTTACCAGATTCATATAACACTTGGTTAAGTGAAAAATCGACTGACTCCATGTCAGGCTCCCACTCGTGCCATTCATTGTCAGGCATGGCTGCCAATAAGTGGTTTTGCTGCTGAAAAGGTACTGGTGAAGTAATCTGGCTTTTAATTGGTTGCGTAACAATATTCATGTGATTCCCCTTATTTCAGGGTTCCATGATGCGTTTATCACATCCAGTTTATTATCAGTAATGCCCTTAATGTTGTGTCAGTTTTATCCTACGAGTTGCTTGCTAATTGACGTTTACGCGAGCCGTATATGTGGGAGTAAGCCCAAGTAAATTCGGCCCCTAGTAAAAAAATTTGAGCCGAATAATACACCCATACTAGTAGCACAACCAACGAGCCAGCCACACCAAAGCCTGATGCAATGCTGCTTCTACCAATATATAAGCCAATTAAAAATTGGCCTATTTGAAATAATATAGCGGTGATAACTGCCCCAACCCACACTTCATTCCAGCGAATTTTAACGCTAGGCATTAGTTTATAAATCAGCGCAAACATTGCAGTGGTCATCATAAAACTAAAAATAATATTAAAAATATTTAGTAACTGTACCCACTCTTTAAATTGTGGCGACCACCATTGGCCAATTGCGCTAAGAGCCGCACTAAACAATAAAGACACCATCAAAATAAAGCCAATACCTAATATCATGCCAAATGACAGCAGGCGCGCATTCAATAAAGCAATAATCCCATTTATTTTCGGGCGGTCTGGCGCTTTCCAAATGCGGTCTAGTGAGTTTTGTAGCTCTCCAAATACGCTAGTGGCACCTATTAATAGCAATACAATTCCAATAATACTGGCTATAAAACCATCTTTTGGTTTATTTACATTTTGCAATAAGGCCTGCACCGCAACTGCACCCTGCTCGCCCATTAAGTTTTGTAATTGCCCAGCTATTTCGCCGCGTGCCGCATCTAAACCAAAAACAAACCCTGTAATAGAAAGCACAATAAGCAGTAAAGGTGCAATTGAAAACAGGGTGTAAAAAGCTAATGCCGCACCCATACTAGATACATAGTCATCGCTCCAACCAGTTAAGGTGGCTTTGATAAGCAGCCAAAAGTTTTTCATTTAACCGCTTCTATAAAATATAGCTTACTTAAAAATATAGCTTACTTAGAGCCAATTTTAAAATAGCAAAAATCAGCCCGTTCATTAATAGGTTTATGCCACTATTAAGTCTAAATCAACACGTTCATAAAAACGATGTTGTTTAATAGCGCCGATAAATCGCTCTATAAATGCTTTATCGACAGTTTCGCCCAAATCCACAACAATGCCTGGTCCTTTAAATTCGTCATCCACTGCTCCTGCTGATTTTGCCGCTTTATTTAAAAGCATTATTCCGCCATCACTGGCAGCTATTGCTTTGCCATGTTTGTAGGCTTCTTTTACAAACAAAACGGCATTAGCATCGCAACATAATCCGTTGGCACTTACTTCATCACCCGGTATAAATACTGCATCAAACAATACCGATGACACTGTAGGCAGGCTGTGATCTGCCTGTATTACTTTGCCTTCGTTACTAGTAATAGGGCCTAGCTTTGGTGCTAATAACTTAACCACCGCGCCTTGCGCTTCCAGTGCTTTACGCACCGCGTTCACTACTGCACTATCAACATTATAATTAACCAAAACTGCTATCTTTCTACCAGCAATTGAGGTGTTGGGCACATCTGCCATGCTTAAAGCTTTATCTATCTCAGGTTTGTCTGTGTATGGTACATCTGCAAATCCAATTGGTGGTGCAGGCAACTTCATACCTAAACCATCAGACACCCGTCGCGCCAACGCGGCATCCACTTGTGTCAATGTTGCTACCATACGCTCACGTATGGCTGGCACTTCTAGTTTGGCTAGCTCAAAGCAAAATGCAGCCACAATATGATCTTGCTCCCATTTAGATTGGCTACGCCAAAACAATGCAGGCTGAGAAAAGTGATCGGCAAAACTAGGGCTACGTGCACGAATTTTATTGCCCTCCATGGCTTCAGGGTGGCTTACAAACCCACCCTGCTCCCATGGTCGTTGCATAGGGCAACCACCGCCTAAAGTGTTAGGTTCGTAGCTAACACGCCCTTTAACAATGGCATGGCGCATATGGCCGTCACGTTGGTTATTATGCACTGCTGCAATTGGCTGGTTAATGGGCAGCTCATGAAAATTAGCGCTACCTAAACGCGACAATTGCGTATCTGAATAAGAAAATAAACGCCCTTGCAATAGTGGATCATTACTAAAGTCGATGCCTGGCACTAAATGTCCAGGGTGAAAAGCCACTTGTTCTGTCTCTGCAAAATAATTATCAGGGTTACGATTTAGCGTCATTTTTCCAATCATTTGCACAGGTACTAGCGATTCTGGAATTAATTTAGTTGCGTCTAGCAAATCAAAGTCAAATTTGTGTTCATCAGCTTCTGGCACAATTTGCACACCTAATTCCCATTCGGGATATTGACCTTTATCTATCGAATCCCACAAATTACGGCGATGAAAATCAGCATCCTTACCTGCTAATTTCACCGCTTCATCCCACACTAAAGAGTGCACGCCAGCTAACGGTTTCCAATGAAATTTAACAAAACTGGATTTGCCTACAGCATCAACAAACCGAAACGTATGCACACCAAAGCCTTCCATATCGGCAAAACTGCGCGGAATGCCGCGGTCTGACATCACCCACATAATGGTGTGTGTGGTTTCTGGCACCATGGAAATAAAATCCCAAAAAGTATCGTGCGCTGATGACGCTTGCGGTATTTCATTATGCGGCTCTGGTTTTACTGAGTGAATTAAATCAGGAAACTTGATCGCATCTTGCACAAAAAACACCGGTACGTTATTGCCTACCAAATCAAAATTGCCTTCTTGCGTATAAAAGCGCACCGAAAAGCCGCGTACATCGCGTGCAGTATCGGCAGACCCACGTGAGCCTGCAACGGTAGAAAAACGTACAAATACGGGCGTTTTAAGGTTCGTATCATTCAGAAATCCAGCTTTTGTTACCTTGCTCATATTCTCATACAACTCAAACACACCATGCGCCGCCGCACCACGCGCATGCACTACACGCTCGGGTATACGCTCATGATCAAAATGCATGATTTTTTCACGCAATATATGGTCTTCTAATAGCGTTGGCCCACGCTCACCCGCACGCAATGAATTTTGATTATCACTAATCAACAAGCCTTGATTCGTGGTGAGAGATTCGCCTGGTGCTTGTGCCACAACAGAGGCTGCCTGTTGCGAGCGATTGGTATCAGAAGCCGTTGGCTTCAAACCAGATAAATCATGTTTAGCATTGCGTTTATTATCAAAAGATTTGGGTAATGTAGTCATTTAATTAGCCTTTAAAATATTAGTGCGTCATGCTGCGGCAAGCCACCGCGCAACGCTTGCAGGTTTCAGCACAATGTTGGCAGTGATCCATCGCATGCTGTCCACATTCTGCTGCGCATTTTTCGCAAATTTCTGCACATAGCAAGCTCATTGCATGGCAATGAGAGTCTCCTCTAGCAATGGCTTGCGCGGTATGACGACACATATCAGCACACTCCAAATCCAACAAAATACAATTCGCCATGGGTTTTGGGGTTTCTTCTTTGAGGCATAGCGTTGCACATTGCAAACAGGCCGTCGCACATTCGTTGCAGGCGCGAAGATATTCGTTTTCTATTTGACTCAACATGTTCATCATCCAACTATTTAAAAACACTATCCTATTTTTTTAAATACAACGCGTCCGTGCGATAGCGCACGTTAAAATTAATCCACTCAATCTAATATGATTCACTTAACATGCTTGTACTTATACAACTAATTTTTTAGCGCAATTATCACCAATTTACTCACATGCAAAATATATTACGTATAGCCACATTCAATATCCATAAGGGTTACAGCCACTTTAACGCCCACTTTTCATTACATGGCCAACGTGAGTTATTGCGTAACTTGCATGCTGATATTTTGTTTTTGCAAGAAGTACAAGATATGCACACTAATCACAGCAAACGTTTTTCAGCCGCTGGTCTTATTGGTGGTCAAGTTGAGTTTTTAGCCGATGCGGTATGGCCTGAGCATTCTTACGGTAAAAATTCGGCCTACCCTGCAGGCCATCATGGCAATGCATTGCTGTCAAAATTTACCATTACTAAAAGTAACAACGTCGATATTTCTGCCCATAGAACAGAGCAGCGCGGCATGCTGCATTGTGAAATAAACGTGCCTGGCTGGCATTCGTCATTGCATGCTATTTGCATACATTTAGGTTTACTTGCACATTGGCGACATCAACAATTAAAAACAGTAGCTGACTATATCGAGCAGCATGTACCAATTGATGCACCGCTAATTATTGCTGGCGATTTTAACGATTGGAGCTCACGTGCAGGCCGTTTGTTTGCCGCACGTCTGCATTTAAAAGAGGTGTTTGAACACCATGCTGGCAAATCTGCACGTAGCTTTCCATCTTGGTTACCTGTGCTACGGCTAGATCGTATCTATGTGCGTGGCTTTGAAATTAAACACGTTGAAGTGCATGCTGGATCACATTTTGTTAAAGTATCTGATCATGCAATATTAACGGCAACGCTACTGAAGGCGTAACCCTACAATATGACAAATTTTATAGCGGGCAACCACATTCAATTACTGCGAAATGGTGCAGAATACTTCCCTGCACTTTTACTAGCTATTGAAAATGCAAGCCATACTATTTATTTACAAACCTATATTTATGAAGTGGATAGCGTAGGTATTAAAATTGGTGAAGCCCTTAAAAAAGCAGCACAGCGCGGGATAAATGTGTATGTTTTGCTAGATGGTTTTGGCTGTAAAGATATGCCAAAAATCTATTTACAAGAGCTACAAAAACATGGTGTACAAGTAATGTTTTATCGGCCCAAAATCTCACCTTGGACCTTTAAAAAGAATCGCTTACGCCGCTTGCACCGTAAAGTAGCCGTTATAGACAACGATGTGGGCTTTGTTGGCGGTATTAATATTATTGATGACAACAATGTGCCGCATAATATGCCGCCACGTATTGATTATGCAGTGCGAATACAAGGTGCTTTATTGCCCAGTATAATTTTAAGTGCGCAGAAGCTATGGTTGCGTATTGCTTTGACGCATTTACAAAGTATTCAATCTGCGCAAAATAAAGCTGATATAAACCCTGGTTTAAGCACTAACATGCAACACAATTACGACATGCAAGCAGCATTTGTGTTGCGCGACAATGTGTTGCACAGGCGTGATATTGAGTTAGCTTATTTGGCGGCTATCAGACAATCTAGTAGTGAAGTTATTATCGCTAACGCTTATTTTGTGCCCGGCAGAAAGTTTCGCACAGCAATAATTGCAGCTGCACGGCGTGGCGTAAAAGTCACATTGTTATTGCAAGGTCGAATGGAGTATTGGCTAATGTTAGCCACGCATGCTTTTTACAGCCAGTTTTTAAAAAACAATATTAATATTTATGAGTACCGCCATGGTTTTATGCACAGCAAAGTGGCAGTTATTGATTGCCAATGGGCAACTGTTGGCTCATCCAACATTGATCCATTTAGTTTGCTACTAGCGCGTGAAGCCAATGTAGTGGTGCTTAATCAAGATTTTGCAACTGAACTACGCGCTGATATTATGCAATCTATAGAAAATGGTGCCATACAGATTAAACACAGCGATTGGCTACAAAGTAACAAAATAAAACGTTTCTTTTCTTGGCTAGCATATGGATTTGTGCGATTGTTTTTAGGTGTTATTGGCATTTCAAAAGAACAATAAATAAGCAATTTACCTTTGTGGCTAAGTTGTATTTAATAATAGTTGCACTTAATTTAAATTAACCTAAGTCATGATTTAGTTACGATGGTTTATTGTGTTAAGTTCGCCAACGTACAGATTTAGCAGCCTATTTAACTAATACTAAAAAATCAATCTCTTAGCAGGTATTTGTATCATGCTTAAAACACAGCAAATTTTACATGCCGCTCAAACTAGATAGCCATAATGCCCCTGCAATATCCACAAATGCTGGACTAAATTCAGTAGAAGCTTTTAAACGCCTTAAAATTGATGGCTACAACGAACTGCCTTCTCACAACAAGCGCGGATTTTTACGTATATTGTTTGAAATTATTCGCCAACCCATGTTTGCATTGTTAATTGGCGGTGGCGTTGTATATTTCTTGCTGGGCGATCGCACAGAAGCCCTATTTCTGCTGTTATTCGCTTGCTTGTCAATTGCCATTACTATTGTGCAAGAATCACGCAGTGAAAAAGTTTTAGAAGCATTGCGCAATTTAGCTAGCCCACGTGCTGTTGTAGTTCGAGATGGTAATAGAGTAACCATTGCTGGTCGCGAAGTTGTGATGGGCGACATACTAGTCATTACTGAAGGTGATCGAGTTGCTGCAGATGCAACGCTATTCTCTGCACATGATTTATTACTGGATGAATCATTACTAACGGGAGAATCACTAGCAGTGCGCAAGCTAGCCCAGCTAGGCTCAACAAATGAATCTGTTAATAATAGATTGGCAATAGTACCAGGTGGAGAAGACTCACCTTATATTTTTGCGGGCTCTTTGGTTGTTCGTGGCACTGGCCTCGCACTGGTTCACGCCACAGGCGTTCGCAGCGAAATGGGTAAAATAGGCCATGCGCTAAGTGATATCGACAGCCAACAGCCCCATTTACAAAAGCAAATGAGCAGTTTGGTACGCAACTTCACCATTGTTGGGGCATTTGCAGGCATATTAGCTGTAGTGCTTTATGGTGTATTGCGTGGTTCTTGGCTAGAAGCCATGTTAAGTGGCATTGCACTTGGTATGTCCTTATTACCTGAAGAGTTTCCACTGGTGATGGCGGTATTCATGGCAATGGGAGCATGGCGCATATCAAAGGTAAGGGTGCTTACTAGGCACGCCTCAGCTATTGAATCTTTAGGAGCGACAACAGTATTGTGTACAGATAAAACAGGGACTTTAACTGAAAATAAAATGTCCTTAGTCGCTATTCAAACACATAATGAAACATGGCTAGAGGCTAATCGATCTAAAATTTCAACTGAAATTCAAGCAGTATTACAAATAGCCTTAATGGCTTGTTCGCATCCACCTACTGACCCAATGGATATTGCACTACATCAATTGGCGCAATCAAAAGATAGTACAAATATTACTAATTTTGACAACCATAAACTGATTCGTGCTTATGGCCTTAGGCCAGATTGTTTTGCAGTGGCTAATGTATTAACTGATAGCAACGGCAATGCCGCAGCTTATGCAAAAGGTGCGCTTGAAACTATTGCAACACTTTGTCGCGTGACTGATAAGCAGTTATCAACGATTCAAACACAAGCGCAAAAATTAGCGTTAAACGGTATTCGAGTATTAGCGGTAGCGCAAGCAAACATTGAAGCTGCCCAATTAAACACACTACCAGAAACATTACCTGAGTTTCTATTTGAATATATCGGGTTAGTTGGTTTTGCCGACCCGCTACGTGCCAACGTACCAGCCGCCGTAGCTGAGTGTCGTGCTGCAGGTGTTCGGGTTGTTATGATTACAGGTGATTACCCCAGCACTGCAATTGCAATTGCGCAACAAGCGGGAATAGATTTTAAGCGGGCATTAACGGGCGATAATATTGAAAAAATGACCGATGAGCAATTAAAAGCCGCTTTAAAAGTAACATCAGTGTTCGCGCGGATTCGGCCTAATCAAAAATTACGTCTTGTGCAATTATTAAAAAGCCAAGGCGAAATAGTTGCCATGACAGGCGATGGCGTTAATGACGCGCCTGCTATTAAGGCTGCAGATATAGGCATCGCAATGGGTGGGCGTGGCACAGATGTCGCGCGTGAGGCATCTCACATTGTGCTGTTGGATGACGATTTCGGTTCAATTGTTAATACTATTCGGCTTGGGCGTCGCATTTACGATAATCTGCGTAAAGCCATTGAATATATTATTGCGGTGCATATTCCTATTGCTGGCTTAGCCATTTTACCGCTACTGTTCGGGCTACCGCTTATTCTCACGCCTATTCATATTGCGTTTTTAGAAATGATTATCGACCCAGCCTGCTCAGTAGTGTTTGAAGCGGAAGCGGAAGAAAACAATGTTATGCAACGCCCGCCTCGCAACCCTAAAACTCCATTGGTCGAACGTAAACGCGTTATATGGGCAATAGCTCAAGGCTTGCTTGTGTTAACTATATTGGCGATTATTTTAATGATTGCAACGCGCATGAAACTAGCCGAAGCAGATATGCGTACCCTTATATTCACATCACTGGTTTTAATGAACATGGGCTTAATTTTAGTTAATCGGTCGTACAGTGCCTCACTACTCAATGCAATTGTAAGACCCAATCGTTCGCTTTGGTTTTTATTGTCTGGTGTTAGCGCACTGCTGGCCACAGTCGTTATTTGGCCGCCAGCGCGTCAGTTACTTCATTTTGGGCAATTTTATTGGCATTTATTTGCTATATCAATCATTGCAAGTCTTATAGCTATGTACGTTTTAGAAGCGATAAAATCGCAATGGTTTCACATTAAAAAGCAGTCGATCGTAAATTCTTAAGCTTTATTAAGTGCGCCATCGCACAGATATTTTTGAATAATATCTATATAAGTGAGAATAGTTAATCATTTTCAATAGGGTGCTGTTAAGTTAACCAAATGAAATTTAAAGATTATTATGAGGTGTTAGGTGTTAATCGCACTGCTACTTTAGAAGAAATTAAAAAATCTTACAAAAAGCTTGCACATCAATATCACCCAGACATCTCTAAAGAAGCAAACGCCGAAGAAAAATTTAAAGAAATTGGCGAAGCTTACACCACGCTCAAGGATAAAGAAAAACGTGCCGCTTATGATGATTTAGGTAGATATGGTGCAGGTGAAGAGTTCAAACCACCACCCAACTGGGGAGGCAGTAAGCATGCTGATAGCCAAGGTAACCCTTTTGGGCAAGGCGGTCAAAACAATCAACAAAATGCTTTTGATGACCTTGATCTAGCCGATTTATTTGCCAGTTTTTCTCATCCAAAACGGCAAAATCAAGGTAAAAATCAAGCTATACCTGGCCAAGATTACGAATTGGCTGCATCTATTTCACTTGAGGACGCCAATAAAGGCACAACGCTAGATTTAAATTTTAGCATGCCAGAACAAGATGCTAATGGCGTGACGAAACAACTACCACACACTTTTAAGGCGCGTATTCCAAAGGGTGTGACAAACGGCACAAAAATGTTATTGCGCGGCAAAGGTGGTAAAGGCTTTAATGGTGGCATTAATGGCAATTTATATTTAAACATTAATTTTTTATCGCATAAGCTATTTAAGGTGGTTAATCACGATTTACTAATTGATTTGCCCATTACCCCTTGGGAGGCAGCGTTGGGTGCCTCGATTACAGTGCCAACTTTAGAAGGCGCTGTGAATTTAAAAATACCTGCTGGTAGTAAAAGCGGGCAAAGAATGCGCGTTGCTAAGCGCGGTCTACCTAAAAAGAATGAAGAACATGGTGACCTCATCGCGCAGATTCAAATTGTTCTACCGCCAGTTTTAAATGAACGTGAAAAAGCACTGTTAAGTGAGTTAGCTGACAACTCAACATTTAACCCACGTAACCATTTTGCTGATTAAAGATAAGGATTAACCGTGACTATGGACAAAGATGAGGTATTAATACTAAACGAAAGCGTTCAACTTTCATTAAAGGCGCTTGCAGAACTGTCCGGGTTAACACAACAAGAACTGCAATTACTAGTCGAAAACGGCGCCCTTATCCCCAACCAGTTAACCGAAGCGACTCATTTAAATATACTTAATTTTAATAGTCATTATTTAATATCTATACGTAAGCTATGTCGGCTTAAACAGGTCTTTGAGCTGGATACTAACTCTTTAGGGCTAACGCTAATTTTTTTAGAGCGTGTGAGAACACTAGAGCTACAGCTGCATCATTTAACTAGTCAGAAAATTGATTAAAATCATGCTAATACTATTTGTTAGTGTTTTTGGATAGCGCTAAAAAGTATATGGTAACAAGGCGACAGTTTATTAGTTACGCAGCGGCAATTGCCAGCATGCCATACTCGCAACAGGTACTTGCATCAAATGAAAGTTATGAAGATGCAGTGAGCAGAATTTGGCAACCCATTAGCGCACCCATTAATAATCGCTTGCTGCTGAAACGCGAACTAGTACGCTATGCAACATTGGCGCCATCTAGCCACAACACGCAATGCTGGCAATTTAAAATTGAAGATAATGCTATTGCTTTGCTAGCTGACTTAACAAGACGGTGTCCCGTGGTAGATCCAGACGATCATCATCTATTTGTTTCACTTGGCGCAGCCACTGAGAATTTAGTGCAAGCTGCATTAGCGAATGGGCTACAAGCTAACCTGCAGTTTGACGGCACAAACACAATTAATTTTGCATTAGAACCAACGAAAGCAATAGCTTCGCCTTTATATCAAGCTATTACAGAACGGCAATGCACCCGCGCCGATTATGATGGCAACGCACTTTCTGTTGAAGAGTTAAGCCTGCTAGAACAAGCTGGTACTGGTGATGGTGTTCATATTCTTCTACATACCGAAAAGCAAGCTATAGAAAATATTTTAGCGTATGTGATTGAAGCCAATAGCAAGCAAATGCATGATCGCGCTTTTTTAAACGAATTAAAAACTTGGATTCGATTTAGCAAACAAGAAGCAATTTATAAGGGTGACGGCTTATATAGTGCAACTTCAGGTAACCCATCTGTACCAAGATGGTTGGCGGAGCCTTTGTTTAATATGTTATTTACTGAAAAAAATGAGAATGATAGATATGCCAAACAGATACGCAGCTCGGCAGGTATTGCAATTTTTGTTTCTGATAATAACGATAAAGTGCATTGGTTGGAGGTTGGTCGCAGCTATGAACGTTTTGCGCTACAAGCAACCGCTTTGGGCATTCGTAATTCGTTTTTAAATCAGCCAGTAGAAGTAGTAAAAGTGCGACAACAATTTGCGAATTATCTTGGGCTAAATGATGAATTAGGAAATAGACCCGATTTGATTGTGCGCTTTGGCAAGGGCAATAAAATGCCGCAATCGCTGCGACGGTCTTTGGAGTCCATATTAGTTTAGCGCCATTTGTTAGGTGTTACAGATGTGAAAGATAATATTTACACTGCGTATTTAATGTGTCTTTAGATGTGAGTTTTACTTAAACGACAAAGGAAATTGTTATTATTACCGAGATTAAACCTTCTCAAGTAAGCACAAGAAACGCACTGGTACAAAGTATGTTTGTGCCGGCTCTACCACCGCGTGCGCTAAATGCACATAAAGGTAATTTTGGGAGCGTAGCTATTTTAGGTGGCGATACTGGGATGGTTGGTGCGGTTCTATTAGCTTCGCGGGCTGCTTTGTTTTGCGGTGCTGGGCGCGTGTATGCAGCTTTTTTAACGGCTAATGCACCAAGCGTAGATATTTGTCACCCAGAAATTATGCTGCATTCAGCTTCAACATTAACTAACTTAGCACAGCTGAGTTGTGTCGTTATCGGACCTGGCTTAGGTCAGTCTAGGGCTGCGAAAGAATTATTAGAGTTTTGCATGTTACAACCAACACCCTTGTTAATTGATGCAGATGCACTTAATCTAATTAGCCAACATCAGCAACTAGTGTCGATATTGCAACAACGTAAAGCACAAACGGTAATAACGCCCCACCCTGCTGAGGCGGCTAGACTACTGAAAACAACCGTAGATGATATTCAAAATAATCGCCAACAGAGCGCACAGAAATTGGCTTACCAATTGAAAGTGGTTTGTATACTAAAAGGTGCTGCCACTGTATGTGCAGATTATGATGATAATTGGTTTATTAACACCACTGGCAACCCGGGTTTGGCCAGTGGTGGTACAGGTGATGTGCTCAGTGGTATTGTTGGTAGCTTAATTGCCCAGGGTTTAAGTGTGTTAGAAGCTGCGAAATTAGGCGTTTATGTGCATGGTGCTGCAGCAGATAAATTAGTGGCAGATGGCTTAGGGCCTGTAGGCTTAACTGCATCTGAAATCGCGCAAGAAGTGCGTAATCAAATCAATTTTCTCAATGCATTATCGCAACAAGTGTTACAAGTTGCTGAAAATCGTATTGAGTATTAACGATTCAATGACTTATCAAATCCCATGTATGTCGGGCAATTTGCGTATTTTCATTCGATTGTATAACCAAAACACTAATACGTGACTCTTTTGCATGTATCGCTTTATTCATATGGCTATTTTGCGTGCTTTGATTTTCAACCGTATCAATCGATAATCCAACGAAAGCTAACTTTTCGCATATTGCAGCGCGTGTTAATGTATCGTTTTCACCTATTCCCCCTGTAAAAACCAAGCAATCAATGCCGTTTAGCGCAACAATCATGCTAGCAATTTGTTTCGATACGTAATAGCAAAACATGTCAATTGCTAGCTGTGCATCAGAGTTAACTAAAGCCGATTGACGTAGCGTTTGCATACTGCCACTTAGTCCCGAAACACCTAAAAGCCCTGATTGATGATTAATTAAATAATCTATTGCCGCTAAATCATAATTTTTTTCGCGCATTAAATATATTAGAACACCAGGATCTATATCACCACTGCGGGTACCCATCATCGTTCCCCCACTTGGGGTAAGCCCCATCGTAGTGTCAATTGAGCGGCTATTTTCAACGGCTGTTATGCTGCAGCCACCACCTAGATGGACAATTATAAGTTTGTACGGTAACGCATTGCCTAATTGATGCACAATTGATTCGCATGAAATCCCATGAAAACCATAACGATATATGCCTTGTTGGCGCAGTTTTTTGTGTATAGGTAATTGCTTGGCTATATCAGGCATCTGTGTATGAAAAGTAGTGTCAAAACAGGCCACTTGCGGCAGGCTGGTAAAGGTGGTGCGGGCATAATTAATCACATCGAATGCGGCCTGATGATGCAGTGGCGAATAAGCTGCTGCTGCATTTAGTTGACGCATTACTTTGTCATTAATCAAGCAATGCTGTAGCAAATTTGGCCCTCCATGCACTAATCTATGGGCTATTACTGAAGGTTTTGGCGTGCTAAAACCTGTTAAATATTCAACAATATGTCTTGCAGCGTTTACATGGGTGGTAATCAATGACTCTTCGCACAGCAGTACCTTTTGATTGTCTCTAATGATAAATTTTGCTTTATCTTTTTTTGTCCCTTTTTCTGATAAAACAATTTCGCCATCTAATAGTTGTTTTAATTGAAATGTCTCTGGTAAAGGCGATTGGTTCAGCGTACTTTCAGTTTGATATTTGTTAATAGTTGAATCATTAAAAAATGATGATTCCATTAAGTAATAGCTAAACTTTAACGAAGAAGACCCACAATTAAAAACCAATATCGTTAATGCTTTCATAAGCGCCTAGTCAGGTCGCCACTGCCACTGCCGTATCTCAGGCATGTCTTCCCCATGCTCACTAATATAGCGTTGATGCCGTTGCATGGTATTCCAATAACGTGCTGTTTCTGCTTCTATTAGATGATTGAATCTTGATATACGCTTTATTGCATCAAGTGCGAGTTGAAAACGATCCAAATTATTTAAAACGACCATATCAAAAGGCGTGGTAGTTGTGCCCTCTTCTTTGTAGCCACGCACATGAATATTGTCATGATTATGTCGGCGATAAGTAAGCTTATGAATAACCGATGGGTAACCATGAAAAGCAAATATCACGGGCTTATCAAGGGTAAAAATCGCATCAAATTCATGGTCTTGCAAGCCATGAGAATGCTCAGATTGCGGTTGCAGCACCATTAAATCGACCACATTCACCACGCGAACCTTAATATCAGGCACATATTCTCGCAACAACATCACTGCAGCTAACGCCTCTAATGTGGGCACGTCGCCTGCGCAAGCCATCACCACATCGGGCTCACCATCACAGCTTGCCCACTGCCAAATACTTAATCCAGCAGCACAATGTCTTGTGGCTGCGTCCCCATCTAACCATTGCCATTCAGGCTGTTTGCCCGCAATAATCACATTAATATAATTAGTGCTGCGTAAACAGTGATCAGCCACTGATAGTAAACAATTGGCATCTGGTGGTAAATATACCCGCACAATTTCAGATTTTTTGTTGAGTACGTGATCAATAAATCCAGGGTCTTGATGCGAAAATCCGTTGTGGTCTTGCCGCCATACATGTGAGGTTAATAAGTAATTAAGTGAAGCAATTGGCGCGCGCCAAGGTATTTTATTAGATACTTTTAACCACTTGGCATGTTGATTTAACATCGAATCTATTATGTGAATAAATGCTTCGTAACATGAAAAAAAGCCATGCCTACCTGTGAGCAAATAACCCTCCAACCAACCTTGGCATGTATGTTCGCTTAATATTTCCATAACACGACCATTTGCACTTAAATTTACATCCACATTTAAAGTGTCCGCCATCCATGTTTTGCTTGTTACTTCAAACACACTGTCTAGACGGTTTGACGCTGTTTCATCTGGCCCAAAGATTCTAAAGTTATTGGATTGAGCGTTTAACTGCATTACGTCGCGTAAAAAAAATCCTAACGCTCTGGTTGCCTCTGCCTGCACACCGCCAGGTTTTGTTACCTTAATCGCATAATCAGTAAAATTAGGCATGATTAGCGGCTGTAACAATTCGCCACCATTCGCATGCGGATTCGCACCCATTCGACTATGACCTGTTGGAGCAATTGCAGCCAGCTCTGCCATTAACTGGCCATTTTCATCAAATAGTTCGTTTGGTTTGTAGCTGGTTAACCAATTTTCTAGCAATGCTAGATGTGTTGGTGTGTTGACATCGTTTTTGTTAAAGCTAGCAATAGGAACTTGATGCGCACGCCATGTGCCCTCTGACTGTTTGCCATCAACTGTTTCTGGCCCTGTCCAACCTTTAGGTGTTTTCAATACAATTATTGGCCATAGTTGGCGTGTGTGATTTTTATCAATTCTAGCTGCCGATTGAATTACTTTTATTCTAGCTAACACCTCATCCAGTGTGCGTGCGAGCTTTTCATGTAGCAGTAATGGGTCTACAGCAAGCTCAGTAGATTCTACAAAATAAGGCTCATGACCGTAGCCATGCATTAAATCTGTTAATTCATCACGGCTTATGCGCGCTAATACAGTGGGGTTAGCAATTTTGTAGCCATTTAAATGCAATATGGGAATCACCGCACCATCGCGTGCTGGGTTTAAAAATTTATTAGAATGCCAACTAGCCGCCAATGCACCAGTTTCAGCTTCACCATCACCAATAATACAAGCTACAATTAAACTGGGATTATCAAAGGCAGCACCGTATGCGTGCGATAACGAATATCCAAGCTCACCACCTTCATGAATGGATCCAGGTGTTTCAGGTGAAACATGACTTGGAATACCATATGGCCAGGAAAATTGCTTAAAAAGACGTTTTAAACCGTCTGTATTTTGTTCTACAGCGGGGTAACGCTCGGTGTAAGAACCTTCTAAATAGGTATTAGCTACAATACCTGGTCCGCCATGGCCAGGCCCAATAATAAATATCATGTTTAAATTGTGTTGTTTAATTAGCCTGTTTAAATGTACATAGATAAAATTTAAACCAGGTGTTGTACCCCAATGTCCTAGCAAGCGAGGCTTAATATGAGCTAATGCTAATTTTTTCTTGAGTAGTGGGTTGTCTTGCAGATAGATTTGACCAACAGATAAATAGTTGGCTGCACGCCAATATGCATGCATGTTTTTTAGTAAAGCTGGTGAAAGCGTAGATTTAGTTTTGGTTAAGTCAACGGTCGATTTAGACACTATTCATGCGATCAAACACCAGCTTGCCAATCGATGCGCTCACACCACTTAACAGCGTACCCCAAGTAATATCCATTAACGACATACCCAGCGGCCAATCTTTTAATAGGGCTAGGTTTGTTAAATCGTAGCTAGCGTATACAAAAAAACCAAATGTTGCTGCCGCTATAAAAGTTTTTTTAACGCCTTTTTGATTGCGATTAGGCACAAGGCCATACCAAACTAAGCCAAAAACAAATATTAAGTAAAACAGGGCAGCAAAAAGTAAATTAGGTTGCGCTGCCATCAAGTGGCCAATGCCTTGTTGGTAAATAGGTTTGGCAACTATGCTTAGCCATATAATATCTAGCACAAACATTACAATCATCGTTACCAAATATGCGGGCAATAGTTTTAACAAGGCAGGCTTTCCTTTTAATCAATTAAATGACTTTTTCAATTAAGTAACTTTTTCAATTAAGTTACTTTTTATTGTGTGCTAGCAGTTACTCGCCAAATAGTGTTACCGACATCATCTGCCACTAGCAAGGCACCGCTTTTATCTAATACTACACCAACTGGCCTGCCATAAGCATCGCCTTCTTTGCTTAAGAAGCCTGTTAATACATCTATTGGCGTACCTCTTGGCTTACCATTTACAAATGGCACAAAAATCACTTTATACCCACTATGAGGTTTGCGATTCCATGACCCATGTTGGCCTATAAACATGCCGTTGGCAAAAGCCTCTGGCAAAGTGGTGCCGATAGATGAAGCCAAACCAAGTGATGCTGTGTGCGAACCTAATGCGTAGTCAGGCGCTATGGCTTGGGCTACTAACTCAGGCTGTTGTGGTTTAACACGCTCATCCACATGTTGCCCGTAGTAGCTATATGGCCAGCCATAAAATGCACCGTCTTTCACTGAGGTTAAATAATCTGGCACTAGGTCGCTACCAATTTCGTCACGCTCGTTAACTACTGTAAATAAAGTATTGCTGTTAGCCTCCCAAGCTAAGCCGTTTGGATTACGTAAGCCAGACGAAAAAATGCGATACGCGCCAGTGCTGATGTCTACTTCTAAAATTGCAGCACGCTCCACTTCAGCTGCCATACCACGTTCTGCAACATTGCTATTAGAGCCTACTGTCACATATAACTTAGTACCATCTGCATTGGCAATTACATTTTTTGTCCAATGGTGGTTTATAGGCCCTGCAGGTAAATCAATGACTTTTTCGCCAGGGCTGGCTATTTTTTTATCATTTTCTGCATAATTAAATCGCATCACGGCGTCAGAATTTGCAACATATAAGTGATTTCCAACTAGTGCCATTCCAAAGGGTGAGTTTAATCCTTCTAAAAATGCTAAGCGTAAATCGGCCACACCATCACCATCAACATCGCGCAATAAAGTAATGCGATTTGCACTTGGCACCGCAGCACCAGCACGTTTCATTATTACCCCAGTTATCCAACCTTTGATGCTTTGGCCATCATCTGGCTTTGCTGGTGCATTAGTTTCTGCAACCAATACATCGCCATTAGGCAATACCGTTAACCAGCGTGGGTGGTCGAGCCCACTGGCAAATGCAGCAACCCTTGTGCCTGCAGCTGCAATTGGCGTTACCGCGTTGGGCCAGCCTTTTGCTGGCGCAATATTCACAGTAGGTATTAATGTTTTGTTGGGCGCAGGCAATGTGGGGCTATTGCCTATACCTGCTGATGCTGGCAATCTGGCAGCTTCACCACACGCGGTCAAAAGCAATATCGAAGTACTTAAAAGTGATATTAATATTAATATCTTAAGCTTAGATTGATATTGCATTTCGACCAAATCTTTTTGCACGCTCATATTTTACCCATTAACACCAATACAATTAGCACTATTACCACCAAACCTAATCCGCCACTTGGGCCGTAGCCCCAGCTTTTACTGTGTGACCAACTCGGTATTGCACCAATTAACATTAATATTAAAACAATTAATAATATAGTACCTAAGCTCATAATAATCCCCTTAAATTAACATCAAATAATTAGTTAGCAGGTGTTACTGCTGATGGCTCTGGCACTACCTCTGGGGGCATATCCACAACTGGTGGCGGAATAATAATGGTGGTGTCTCCACCTGATTTTCCAGGCTCGCCCTGTATGCCTTCATCACCTGTAACGCCAGGCTTACCTTGAATACCTTCATCTCCCGAGTTACCTTTTTCACCAGTTGCACCTGCAGGGCCTGGCACTGGCACAACAATTGTTTCGGCTGGCACATTTACCACGGTTGGTTTATCGCAAGCAGTTAGGCTTAGTAGTGCAAGTACGGTAGCGCTTAATATTAAATTATTCATGTCAAATCCTTATAAAAAATAAACAACATAACTAAGTTTAAAGTCTTAATAATTTGTGTTCAGTGCGCTATCGTACATAAGTGATATTTGCTTACTAATATCGTATTAAATAATTAGGATAGCCCATTCAAATTACCGTGCTCGCCCATGCCTATTGGTTTAGCTGCCACCATTGAAATAGCCATTGCAAACATACGCACCATTTTGCTGTTAGGCGCATCCCAATACTCGGCAACATGTGGCACAAATTTCAATAAACCTAAATTGCTAGAATCAACACCATCAGGAAACCAAGGTCGTGCAAAAGGCGTCCATAAACTTTCAATGCGCGTTTGATCTGTCACTATTTCACCATGACCAGAAACAGACACATAAGTACCTTGCGATTCATTAGAAAAAGCTAAATTCATCACTTGTAAATGCTTTACTTTAGTCGAATTAGGATCAGTTAAAAACCAAAAAGCACCCTGCTCGCACATCTGCTGTGGCGACATTGGGCGGCTAACCATAACCCCACCATCATCAACGGTAGTTAGCATACACACCATCATATCTTCAACCAAATCACCCAGCTGGGTCAGTTCTAGCGTTTTTTGCGTTTCAATTTTCATTTAATATTCCTATCTGTTTAAAACTTACGCACAAGCACAGCAGCATAAATTTTGAGTAAAATTTCAGTTATATTGTTAATTTACGCCTTAATAAAATCGAGTAAATCACTGGTAAATCTTTGTTTGTGTGTCGCCAGCAGGCCGTGTGGAGCGCCGTCATACTCAATCAATTTGGCATGCGCAATACCTTTGGCGGCGGCTCTGCTAGATGCATCAATCGGTACTGTTTTATCATCTGTGCCATGAATAATTAAAGTGGGTACTTTAAATGCCAATAAATCTGCACGAAAATCAGTAGATGAAAAAGCTTGTGCACACGCTAAAGTGGCTTTTAAGTTGGCTTGCATAGAAACGCTGCGCGACCACTCTAATAATTCTTGACTGGCAGGGTGCGACAACATGCTAACGCCATAAAATGTTTTAAAAAATTCCGCAAAAAATGCTGCGCGGTCTTCTTTCATATTAAGTGCCATTTCATCAAACATGCTTTGCTCTGTGCCATGTGGGTTGTCATCTGTTTTAAGCATATAAGGCACAATTGAAGACACCAAAACTGCTTTTGCAACAGATTTGCCAGCATGGCGAGACATATAACGCGCCACTTCGCCACCGCCCATCGAAAAGCCTACTAAAATTGCATTTTGTGCACCAGTTTGCTCAATAACAGCGGCTAAATCATCAGTTAGTGTATTGTAATCATAGCCATTCCATGGATGGGTTGATCGGCCAAAGCCGCGCCTATCATAAGCAATACTACGAAAACCAGCTTCGGCAACCGCTAGTGCTTGATCATCCCAACTGTCTGATGACAAGGGCCAACCATGTAAAAAAATGACAGGCTGGCCTGAACCCCAGTCTTTATAAAATAATTTAGTGTTATCTTGTGTGGTGATATAACTCATACTGGGCTCTTTTCTAAAATTAATGTAATAGGTTGGCTAGTTAACAAAAAGCGCAATTAAAATAATAATTGGAATAGGTATACCCAAAAAAAGCAGTAATATTGATCGCATGACTGACTCCTAAAAAATAATAATTAACTGTAAAATAATTCAATAAACTTATTTATGCATCTCGATTACGACCACCGCACGTAGCCGCCCAACTGGCAACAAAAGCACCCATTAACAACGATATAAACAGCCATAAAGCAGCATAAGCCGACGCTTTACGTGCTGTGTTTGCAGTATCTTTTGCTGTTATTTGTGCATTGCGTAATTTTGTTTGTACATTGGCATATGTATCCATCACGCGTTTTTCTGCTTCTAGTTGAGATAATCCTGTGCGCTCAACTATTAACTGGCCCACATATTGAACATCGTTAGCTGGCAACTCGCCACGGCGTATTGTGTTCATAAATATGGTGGCAATTTCTGCGCTTACATTCACTTCTGAAGTAGCATCGTTTGACAAGTTTCTAATTTCATCAGGCCCAACGGCTGTTAATGTATCCATTTTTTTTCTAAACAATGCGCTTACAAAATAACTCATAGAACCCACAGCATTTCCTGTATTTATCGTCTCGGTATTTTGTATGTTATCTAGTGGGGTACTAATAAGTGGTGCGTTAATACTGGCTACGTTTGAAATACCGCTAGCCAAAAGTGGTGCAGCTTGCATGCCACTACCAATGATTGACCCTATTACTGAAGTGAGTAGTGCTGCGGTGGCCAGCGATGCAACTGCCCAGGTTAAAAAGCCATGCACAGTGTCACGAAAATATACTTCATCTGAATGCACTGCTAGCCATCTTGTTCTTAACCTGCCAGCTAAATAACCACCCATGCCGTAAGCCACAACCTGAGTAAATGTTAGCCACAAAATTGCAGATAAACCAAAAGTTGTTGCCGCTATGCCACTAGTAGACCAAGGCGATACGGTAGACAAGCCCAAGCCGGTGCCAAGTAATAATAAAATGAGCGCTAAGGCGGCTGCCGCTGTAGCGCCAGCAAAAATGGCGCTCCAAGAAACCGCACTTATAGAATTTTTGTCAAAAATATTTCTAATTTTGTGTTGCGCTGAATCTGGTGCTAAATAATTTTCGTCTAACTCAGCGGTCTCTATAGTGTTGGTATACGCCATCATTGTTCTCTTAATAATAAAGTTAACAAATTATCAGTGACAGCTTGTATTAGCGTCTGTGTGATAGCGAACATAATTACTAAAACCTTAACTGCTTTAAAACATGCGGCTATTTAAAGTTATACAAATTTATGTTCGATAACGCACAGACCCAATTAATTTAAATGACTAAATTATGGTTAATTATTGATACTGCTTATTTCAGCAAGAAAGCGTTAGAAAATGATAGAGCCATCTCACAGTTGTCCACATTGTGCAGGCTATGCACTTCGCGTTCGCCGCAGGTTAATTGATCGTATTATTAGTTTGTTTAAGCCTGTGTATCGCTATCATTGTCAAAATTATCATTGCCAGTGGGTTGGCAACATGAGTCAACATCAATCAAAAATAAGTAGAAGCGCTTTAAATAAACAGATAGATAAAAACAGGCGTAGCTTTAGTTAAGCAAATCCAAACCTGAATAGATGGGTATTAACGATGCTTAAGTTACAACTTACAGGCTACTGAATTACTTGCCAATAACAGCTCAAAATAATGCCTAAATATATTATTAGCTAGACACTATTTACGGCTGTTATTGTTACAGCTGTTATAGCTAAATAAGTTTTTACTTACCTTTACTTACCTACTTGATTGCCAATAACGCCGCCTACTGCAGCACCACCCACCGTACCAAGTACGCCTCCGCCAGTAAGCACTGCACCTGCAACGCCACCAATACCAGCACCAATAGCTGTACTTTTATCGCGAGAAGACATGCCTGCGCAACCAGCCAAACTTACTAAAAAAATAGTGATTACAACACCTTTTGCAACTCCATTAATGTTTGTCATGGTGAACCTTCTTTCAATCTTAAATTAAAAAGTTTTAGTACATATTCAATTATCGTTTTTACAAATCATTAGTCTGTACGCCAGCGAGCATATAAAAATTAAACTTAATAATTTAATTTAATTAGTGTTCGTTATCGTACAGACCTGATTGGTATCGGCTCATAACATGAGTGTTGTCAACTGACAAAGTTACCCATTTATTAAATAAGGAATGATGATGAAAACAATTATTACGAGTGCATTTTTAACCGCGCTTCTTGTAAGCGCATTTTCTGTAAGCGCAGCTACAACCCCAGAAAATACTGATGATGCAAGCGCATTAGGCACATCAGATACACCTCAAATTAAACAGCAAGATAGACGTATTGATAAAAAAAGCAGCAACAAAAGCATGAAAAAAAATAATCGTGCAAGCAGTAGCGACAAAGAAATGAAAATAATGGATACCGACAATAACGGCATGGTGTCTCGTGACGAATACATGAACCATCATGAAACCATGTACGGCAATATGCCGCAAAGTGAAAGTGGTGGTGTTAGCTATAAAAGCTCTATGAACAATAAACCAATAGGCACAACCACTGGTGTAAGCAAAAACGGTAGTGTAGATATTACAAAAGAAGGCCCTATTAACGGCACTACAACTGGTACTAATTAATATCAGCTGCTAATTTTAATTACTTAAGGAAATTTAATGAATCAATTTATTAGTACGTTATTTATCGCAACATTAACATTTAGTGCCTACTCGGCAATTGCCGATGATAAATCAAACACTAAAGACTCAATGGATGGGTTAACACAAGATCAAACGATGCCGCACAAAAACCACATGAGCAGCAAAATGATGGATACCAATGGCGATGGCATGGTTTCTAAACAAGAGTTTATGATGCATCACGATCAAATGTATAGCAAAATGAAACAAACCAATGGTGGTGTTAGTATTGTAGATATGGATGCAGAAATGAATATTGGCACTACTAAAGGCAATAAATTACAGCCTAGCGATACTAAAAATGCGCCACCTGTAGCAAAATAACTAAAGCTTTTTTTAGTTATTAAAATTAAAAAAGTGAACACTAGCTGTTCACTTTTTTTGTACCTAATTTACTTGGTGCTGGGTTTACTTGGTGTGAAGTTTACTTGGTGTTAGGTTTACTGGTGTTAAGTTTAATTGGTGCTTAATTTATTTGCTTAGGCATTTTGTCGCGAGAGCACCACCAAATAAGCCAAATTAATAGCGCTTGAAATGGCAACCTAATTATCAATGCCCATTCTGGCACATTGGTAAAAAGCTCAGCATGCTGCAACATATAAACGTTGGCTGGCGTTACCAGTAAGGTTAATAGCATTAAACCATAGCCTGCCATGCTGCGTAGTGGCTTAAAGCACAAGGCAACCGCACCCATTAACTCAAACGCACCGCTAATATAAACTGCACTTAAATGAAACGGAATATAAGGCGGCATGATTTGTAAAAATAGTGCTGGCCTAGCAAAGTGTGCAATGCCCCCAATAAAAAACCAGGCAAATATAAACAGCCTGGCTAAGTGTTGTAATGTTAACTTGCGGTTAATCAATTTGGCATCACTTTTTTTACTAAGACTGCATTTACTGCGCCTGCAATTTTGCTAAATTAGAAATATATAAAGAGAAATCTTCATCTTCGCCCTGCAATAAACGTGGCAGGGTATATCTAAAGTCGTCTCGCTCGCACCATTCGCGCATATAATCATCCCAACTGGCCCAGCGACGGCGCTGCTTGTTAGTCATATTGTTATCAAACGCCAACAAATAAGCACGCTCGAATAATGAAATTAAAATTTTAAACATGACGTTAATGCGTTCGCGCTGTTCATCTGTATAGTCTGCAGAGGTCCAATCGACCGATTCGTTGGTTGAATATAGCTTTAGATCTGGGTTTTGCATGACTAACTTTAAAAAGCTGGTGTAGTCATCTGATAGCAATTGATAAACTGCCTCTTCTTCATTTTCGCGCTCTTTGCGTTGTTGCCATACAAATGCAAATATTGCCAATGGCAAACCAAAAACGGTCACAATATAGCTTAAGCGCTCCCAAGTTTGCAAATCAATCAAGCGCTATACCTCTACAAATCATAGACTTAAAATTAAAAAGACTTAAAATTAATTAGACTGTTTAGAGAACCGCTCAGCCTCTAACTCTATGGCTTCCATTGCCAAATCAAAATCCATTGATTTATCAAAAAAATAGTGAACACCTAGCTCTTTTGCCATGCTGCGATAATGCGGATGCGCATGATTAGTCAACATCATCATCACAGGTGGTTTGTAAGGGTAATTTATTTTTTTAGTATGTTTTATTACTTCAAAGCCATTGCCTTCTGCAAGCTCTATATCTAGCAGCAGAATATCAAATTGCAACTCATCTAGCAGTGAAATAGCCTTGCTTTGGGTGGCGGCCATACCGTCTACCGATAAATTTTTAAAGCTATTGATGGTTTCAAATAAAACCTCGCGCAGTAAAGTTGAATCTTCAACCAATAACATTTTCATTGGCTTATCGCCACCAACTAAATTTGGTTTTGGGTTGTTGCTGGTGGGGCGGCTGTCTTGAAAATGGGGCATTTGATTTAACATTATTTATGAATTTAGATTTATCAGTACTTAGTGTAAATGGATAATGGTGGCAATCATAGTGGACTTTGGCTGACAAGCAACTACAAAAAAATAGCCATTTAAAAGCAGCAACTTTATACAACCAAGCCATTTTTAATGGCGTAGTAAGTTAAATCTGCATTAGTTTTAAGGCTCATTTTCTCTAAAATACGCATTCTATAAGTGCTTACAGTTTTAGTACTAATGTTAAGCTCTGCGCCTATTTCTGTGGGGCTTAGGCCACTAGCCAGCTTAAAAAACACTTGAAACTCGCGGTCACTTAGCATTTCGTGTAACTGTTTTTCAGATGGATGGCTGAGCTGCTCACTCATTAGCTCTGCCAGTTCTGCCGATATGTAACGTTTGCCGTTGGCAATGGTTTTAATCGCTTTGATAATTTCGTCAGAATTGGTGTCTTTAGATAAATAGCCTTTGCAGCCACTTCTAATTAAATTAAGCGCATATTGTGCTTCAGAATAGCCGCTTAATATAAGCACTGGTAAATCTGGGGCAATATGTTTTAAATCATGCAAGGTATCTACACCATTTTTATCTGGCATAGAAATATCCAGAACCATAATGTCATATTGATTAGCGCGCACCAGCTTTAAAGCCTCTATGCCAGAGCCCGCCTCACCTGTAACTTTTAAATCAGCTTCTAGCTCTATCAGGTTTTTTAAACCTTGCCGCACTATGCTGTGATCATCGACCAACAAAACGTTTTTCATGCCCATGAGCTTAGCACCAATATCATTAATTTAAGCACTAATGTTTAATATGAACCATTTAATTAACTTTTGTTAACAACTAATCTATCTATTGGCCTCATCAGAAGTATCCGCTGTGCCATCTAAGCCACCTCTAAATACTTGCCAATCATTTTCTATTTGTACAATTGACTGGTTAAATAATGGTTCTTTGTGCCATGAGTAACGAACATAAACATAAATGCCGATAGCAATTAAAATGGGTAATACCATGGTTGTTCCTAAAATAGTTTCGCGGTGTGGGCTTGTCCAAGCTGTTGCAAACAGCCACATTACACCTGTTAAGCCAGCACAAAATGTGGCTATTAATATCAACATAAAATAAAATAAACTGTTCACCACGCGCCGCACTTCTTGGTTAAAGTTTTGCTTAAAAATAGCGGCTCGGCTTTCTGCCATTACTGCTACATTTTCTTTTAATTGGTTAAAATCATCACCAGAATCGGTATTTAACTTATTAAAAAAATTATTTTTTGCAAATTCCATTCGGTTTTTTACAAATAATATAAGCAAGAACTTAAATGCGGTTTTCCACATGGTGAACAATCTATAAATGTTAATTAAGTTTTTATTTAGAGTGTGTTTTAGTGCCTAAAATGTAGCCCAGTAACACACCAGCACCTACAGCAACAGCCAAACTCATAATTGGTTTGTCATGCACCGTTTGCACGGTGCGCTCTTTACCAACTTCATAAGCATGGTTCACTTCATCTTTAACTACGCCTTTTAATTGCAAAGCTTTATCTAAAATTTGATCTTTAATTTCAGATACATTAGATGAGCTAGTGTATTGGCTTAGTAATGATTTTAAACTTTCGATCACGTTCATTGCTTCATGCTTAGTTTCTAAGGCTTTTTGTTGCACGTTATCGGCAAATTGTTCAGCATCTTGCTTAACTTCATTCGTCACTTGCGCTACGTTACTTTTAACGTTGTTTGCTAAATTTGCGGCTTTATCTTTTACTTCATCTTGTTTGCTTAAATTAAACATGTTATTTCCTTTAATAATAAAAATAGATTAAAACTTAGGTTGAAACTTAGGTTACTTAGTGGGTTAAGGCTTTCTGCCCATTAAAAATGAAACGATGGTGATAGCCAAGAATACAAAAAATAGTATTTTTGCAATTTCTGTAGCGCCTGCCGCAATACCGCCAAAGCCAAACACGGCAGCAATAATGGCAATAATGAAAAATGTAACGGTGTAATGAAGCATAATTGTTCCTTTCAAATCAAATGGATGTACAATCGTTAGCGCCCTACCAAATAAACTAATAGATAACCAATCAGACAAACGAATTTTATTGAAAACACACGTTTTAAATTAGCCAGCAAAATCTGATTTAAACGTAAGAAAGCGCCTACAAAGTAATGAAAAGAATCGCACTTAATAAAAAGGCCTACACAAGAGATTTAGTAAACTGATGAAAGCCATCTCGTTAAAAATATGGCAGTGGGCAGAAAAAATTGTTGCTCAACTTGGTGGTCGTACCATTGCTATGCTTTCAGGTGCATTAGTGGTTGCAATGGCATCGGTTATGTTTAGCGATAACTGGATTGTTTCTATGAACCGACAAGTGGAAATAATTAGGTTAGTGAGAGTTAATATTGCTACTTTGCACCAATTAAAAGCCGATTTGTTTGAGGCTGAAAGTGCGCAACGTGGTTATATTTTAACCAAACGTGTGGAGTATGTAGCACCTTTTAACGCTGCATTAAACCAAGCCAGAGCCAATGTTAAATTAAGTGAAGCATTGGTTATAGACACCTCGTCTGAAAAAGCCCAAATCATAGAGCTAGAGTGGCTTAAAGCTATTTCTGCCAGCATTGAGGCTAAATCGGCTGAGATGCTTTTAACCATTAAATTAGTTAAGCAAAACAAAATTGATGAAGCTAACCAAGTTTTAAACCTTGATTTGGGTAGGCTGGAAATGAAAAAGTTTGTGGTGCAAACCGATAAACTTATTAAACAGCAAACTGCAGACGTAGATGCCATGATAGAAAAACGCAGATCAACAGTCAATTTGGCACGCGGCTCTATTATTGGTGGCTCATTATTATTAATGTTATTAGTGGTGTTAGTAATCAAGCAGTTGCTTGGTGAGATTTCGGTAAAAAGCCAGTTGCAACAACAAGTGGTTAAAGAAAACGAAATGTATGAAAAAAAATTACAACAACAAACCAAACTATTAAGAAGTATGGCTTTAGATTATCAGGCAGATGTTGAGCGCGAGCGACAAAAACTTTCTAGAGAACTACACGATGAACTAGGCAGTATTTTTACAGCAACCAAAATGGATTTAGCATGGGTGATGAAAAAGCTGGTGGTTATTGCCCCCGATGTTGTGACTAAGCTAATTAAAACAACCAGTTATGTTGATCAAGGTATTCAATATCAGCGTCATATTGTGCAAGAGTTACACCCTGCCATGATATCTACCTTTGGGTTTTGGCCTGCTTTAAATGCGTTAATTAAAGACGCAGCAGAGCGTAATAAGTGGCAGCTTATGCTTAACTTGCCTGATGAAACCACACAACTTAATGAAACTATCAGCTTAGTGGCTTACAGAATCGTGCAAGAAAGCTTAAATAACGCGAACAAATACGCTAAGGCTACTGCAGTTAATATTGATATTATGTTAGATGAGCATCATGTAAAGCTAGAAATTGAAGATAATGGCGTTGGAGTAGACATGAGCGCACTCAATGGCAATACACATGGTTTATCTGGCATGCGGCATCGTGTTTTGGCTATTGGTGGGCACTTTGAAATGATAAGCTGCCCTGGTAAAGGCGTACTAATTAGGGCGTTAATACCTTTAGATGTAATGGCTAATAGTGATGCAGAAACTAGCCACCTAAGCATTTAATTTAAGTTTATACATTGCTTAAACTTATGTTTCTATTGCTGGTTTTTCAATAATCAAGGCTTCAATATCAATAGCTAATGTTTCAATCATTAGCTTTCATCAACAAGCGCTAAAGTACTGCCCTCCACAATTTTTCTAAACTAATTCACCTGTTTTTGTAGGCCTAGCCTTACAACATTATCAGTGCATGGTGGACTTTTTAGCGCCGCCTGTTTGCGTAGTATGCATTCATCGCAAAACAAAATAATTTTATTTGTTTTGTATTACCCTTTTTTATTTAGGAGCACACGATGAAAACACTCACCCCAATTAAGCTATCTGCTTTAGCCGTATATTTAGCTTTTATCACAACATCTATTACTGCAACCGCTATGGAAAGCGGTGAAATTCACGGATGGGAATCACCACTAGCAGCCGAGTTTGTAAAGCTTGATACCACAGGCAATGGTTTAGTAATGCCTAACGAAGCATCTAGAGGTAAAGCCTTTAACAAAAAAACATTTGCCCAAGCCGATATAGATAACGATGGCACTATTGACCAAAAAGAATACATTAAATACAGAGGTGGCGAACAGGCGAGCACAGCATCAAATAATGCCATGCCAAACGACGCCTCACAAAATGGTTTAGAAGATAACAACGCGCTACGCGAAAATGCCACACAAGATAACGTGGTAGTAGCTGATAACGCTAATCCAGACAGTGCAAATAAAGATAGATCAGTTGGTTTAATTATTGACGATAGCGTTATTACTACAAAAGTAAAAGCCAAGATTTTAGCTACTGAAGATTTAAAAAGCTTGCAAATCAGCGTTAAAACATTAAATGGCGAAGTCAGCCTAACTGGACTTGTTGAAACTGAAGCGGCAAAAATGAAAGCAGAAGAAGTCGTTAAAAATGTAGCTGGTGTTAAATCAGTTATTAATAGCTTAGAAGTTAAAGGTTAATTTGTAAGGCTATTAAAGCATCTTATCCACAATGCTTTAGTAGTTTTGCGAGTGACAGCCCACCTTTTTTTCAAAAGACAGGTGGGTTTTTTATGTCTTTTAATGTGGCAAATAGCGGGCTATTTAGTATTTTTGCTAAATAAGCTTAGCCAATAATTATAGTTTTTACTATGTTGCATACCGCACATACAAAGACTATTGTTACAACTATTATTTGTTCAACAATAAAGCCTGCAGTGATTGTTTATATTAATAACTGGAAAATACACAATGGCTATTTTGCCAAACCCAAAACAAAACCATCTGCTTGATGCGTTACTTAGCACCGAATTTGACAGGCTTTTAACTGACTTAGAGTTAGTAAAAATGGCTTTAGGCGAGGTGTTGTATGAACCTGGTGGTGTGTTAGAACACGTGTACTTTCCAACCAGCTGTATTATTTCATTATTGTATGTAATGGAAAATGGCGCATCTGCCGAAATTGCAGTTGTGGGCAACGAAGGCATATTAGGCATATCACTATTTATGGGTGGCGAAACCACATCTAGCCGCGCAGTTGTGCAAAGTGCTGGTTACGCCTATAAATTAAATGCGCAATTACTGAAAAATGAATTTAATCGCGCAGGGCCATTACAGCGATTGCTATTGCGTTATACGCAAGCCTTAATTACGCAAATGGCGCAAACTGCAGTTTGTAATCGGCATCATTCGGTAGAGCAGCAATTGTGCCGCTGGCTACTATTAAGTATAGATAGGCTAGCAACTGATGAACTCACGATGACACAAGAACTAATAGCCAATATGCTGGGCGTGCGTCGAGAGGGTGTAACTGAAGCTGCTGGCAAATTGCAACGTGATGGGCTTATTAACTATAGCCGCGGCCACATAACGGTATTAAATAGACCCGCGTTAGAAAAAAGAAGTTGTGAATGTTATCAAGTGGTAAAAACCGAGTTTGATCGGCTTTTACCAGCTGTGCATGGCATTGCAAAATAACACTAAAAATCATAATTTTTAACACCTTAATTTTTAACACTTTAGTATTTAACACTTAAATATTTGAAGCTTTAATATTTGACCCCAGAAAACTAAAAAGCTAAGCCAATTAGCTTGTCACGTTTATTGACCATTTTGTTATATGTGCGCCAATGCACAGACCAACTTTTGTATTAGCGGATAATTAACACAAGATATTAGTGCGTTATAAATAGAAAGCCACCATAAATGCTAACTAGAGTTTTAGGCTTTACAGACAAGCTTTTTAAAAGCGATAAAGCTGCCTATATCACAAACACTCAAGCTAGCCAAAATCATGGTGGCATTAAACTTGAAAGTATTATTCGTGAGCCCATAGTAATAGACGAATCTTTATACAAAGAAAAAATTAGGGCAGAAATTGCACTTTATTCTATTAGCGATGCCGTTATTTGCACTGATATTAATGGCAATATAGATTACCTCAATATAGCAGCAGAAAACATGACTGGCTGGCCCAGAGAAGAAGCAAACGGGCTACCCATAAACCGTGTATTTAATATTATCAACGGCATCACACGTCAGCCTGCTTGTAACCCAGTTGATTTAGTCTTGCAATCTAACAAACCTAGAGGCTTGCCAGCAGATACCATCTTAATTAAACGAGATGGTAGCGAAATTTCAATAGAAGATTCTACATCGCCTATTCATAATTGGGATGGCCAGCTTACAGGTGTTGTTATTGTGTTTCACGATGTGAGTGTTACCAAAGCGATGTCTGCAAAAATGGTTTACTCGGCACAACATGATTATTTAACTAACTTACCCAATAGACTTTTATTAAATGATCGTATTGCACAAGCGATTGAATCTGCTAAAAGGCATGATACTCAATTAGCATTGCTATTTTTAGATCTTGATAATTTTAAGCATATTAATGATTCGCTAGGCCATGCAACTGGCGATAAACTGTTGCAATCGGTTACGCAACGCTTAACCGATTGCGTACGTAGCAGCGATACGGTTAGCCGCCAAGGTGGTGATGAATTTATTATTT
The DNA here is from genome assembly GCA_031373695.1 of Methylotenera sp. Taxonomy (GTDB): domain Bacteria; phylum Pseudomonadota; class Gammaproteobacteria; order Burkholderiales; family Methylophilaceae; genus Methylotenera_A. The sequence continues at coordinate 47,453 of JANMNC010000034.1, forward strand.
TATTAGCAGAAAGTAAAAATGGCGATGATGCAGCACTGACTGCGCAAAAGATACTAGATGCGCTAGCCAAGCCACATGCCATTGGTAAAAGCCAATTACACATTAGTACCAGCATTGGTATTAGCGCATACCCTAATGACGGTTTAGACGCTGAAACCTTGATTAAAAGTGCTGATACAGCAATGTACTACGCCAAAGATAGAGGCCGCAATAATTTCCAGTTTTTTAAAGGTGAAATGAATACGCGTGCGGTAGAACGCTCAATTATAGAAGCCAACCTTAGATTAGCCCTAGTAAAACAGCAATTTGTTTTACATTACCAACCTAAAGTTAATATTATTACTGGGGAAATTACGGGAGCAGAGGCATTACTACGCTGGCAGCATGATGAATTAGGAGAAATTTTGCCCGATACATTTATACCAGTTGCCGAAGATAGTGGCTTGATTGTGCCAATTGGACGTTGGGTACTACGCCAAGCGTGCCTTCAAAGTAAGCTTTGGCAAAATGCTGGATTACCCGCAATAACAATTGCCATTAATATTTCTGCGAAAGAATTTTTACACAAAGATTTTGTAGAGGGCGTGCGTGCAGTTTTAATAGAAACACGGTTTGACGCCCAATATTTAGAGCTAGAAATTACCGAAAGCGTGCTAATGCGCGATGCGCAATATAGCAAAGCTATACTTCAACAACTAAAACAAATGGGCATAAAACTAGCTGTGGACGATTTTGGTACTGGCTATTCTAGCTTAAGTTATTTACAAAAATTTCCTATCGATGTGCTTAAAATTGATCAATCATTTGTGCAAAATATTGAATCGATAAATGATGATGGCATTATTGTAAGCGCCATTATTAACATGGGTAATAGTCTTAAGTTAAGAGTGGTTGCAGAAGGCGTTGAAAATGCCAGCCAATTAGCCTTTTTAAAAGCTCGCCATTGTGAAGAAGGCCAAGGATACTTTTTTGGCCACCCCTTAGCTGCAGATCAGTTTTCGTCAAACTTTTTAAAACATCAACCCAAATTAAGCATTATTAATTAGCAATGCATATAGCTAATAGACACTCCTCACCCACTTTTCCTAACAAGGTGGTTTAGCCCTCAACTACTGAGGGCTTTTTTTAAGATTTAATTTTGTAGAGGCTTGCTGAAAAGCAGCTTAGAATTTTAGGTGTAATTTACTTACTATTTTACGTATTTCATTAGAACGTTGAAACGGTGCTGTAACAATCATGAGTATTGCGCCACCGTCAATTTTATCTTTGTACTTATTTAAATCTGTATTAAACATGTTTACCCCGAATACCGCCGCACCAATGGCTGAAGCCACTGCACCTATAATAGTTGTAATAACAATAATAGTAGCCCAGTGCACACCCATAGAAGTGGTTATCCAAGGTTGAAAGTAATGCATATACAAACCACCCAGCAAACCAATAGCAGCTCCAATCAATATACCTCTTTCACCATCATTTATGATGTTGGTGCTTTCAATAGTACTTGCGGCTTGCAACTGGCCTAGGTCAGTTCCTGGCTTTGCCAAAAAACAAATATTTTTGTTATCTATACGCGCTAGCAATAACGATTGTGCGGCTTGATTAGCTGTTTTAATATCAGGTAGTAAAAATTTTAATTTAGGTCTCATGGTTTTTTCTCAATATTTTTTCTCAATAGTATTTTTATTGTGTTTTTGGTTTATGTATTAAATTTTAAAACCCTCTAACAGCGATGCCATATCATCGGCATGCTCTTCTTCCATTGCCAAAATTTCTTTTAACATGCGCTGAGTAGTAGGGTCGTTATTACCCAAGTAAGCTACAAATTCGCGATAACTTTCAATAGCGATGCGTTCTGCAATTAAATCTTCTTTTATCATCGAAATTAGCGTGTCGCCTGGCACATATTCTGCGTGGCTGCGGCTGCTTAACCCATCTGGTGAAAAGTTTGGCTCGCCACCCAACTCGGTAATGCGTTTTGCAATGCGGTCGGCATGCGCCATTTCTTCTTTAGCATGCGCTAAAAATTCAGGCTTAACCGATTCAGAATGTATACCTTTAGCCATAAAGTAATGCCGCTTGTAACGCAAAACACACACTAATTCAGTTGCTAAGGCTTCATTTAACAATTTAATAACCGCCTCTTTATCGGCTGCATAACCCGTTGTTACAGCGCCCTCGTCTACATGTTGGCGAGCACGCTTACGTAAAGTGGGCGTATCTGTTAATGCTGTTAAGTTTCCTGCAGCAATGCTATCTGTTTGCGGTTTCATTTTTAGCCTTAAGTTTTAACGTAATATGGTTTTTTAAAGTTGTAAGATATAAAAGGATTATTTTTACTATTTAACTCTTCAAGATTTGCTGTTTTATCTTTTTTAACTGCGTCCGTTTTTTCAATATTTCGCTGTGTCCTTGCATTTGCTGTTTCGCGCGCATGTATGTTTTTTGCCGTTTTTTCACAAGCAACTTCTTCACTATCTTTCAGGCTATCGCACTTTTCATTAGCCACTTCAAAATTAACATCTGCCTTAATCATATTGGCGTCATAGCGATTTTCAATAGTGGGTTTGTAGCTGGCTTTTAATTCAGCTTTTGAGATATCTCTGGCGCCATCAGCCTCTGCCTCACAGATATCTTCTGCATTATCTGCGAGTGTTTCACAACGTGCTTTTGCAACTTTATGCTCGTTGTTAAGATTTTTATCAAGATGCTGAAACTTACTCTGCGACATGTTTTCTGCATTTGCGGTGCTTATAGCGGCAATGCTAAATAGGATTGCCGTAGCACAAATAGTCAGTTTTTTCATACCGATTCCTTTTTAAAATTTTGAGCAGGCTGGTTGCTCAGCATTTTTTTATTACCGTTATCTAAGATGTTGTTAATCATTTGATGTACGTTTTCTATCGTGTCGTACCTAACCAACAGCACACTGTTATGCATTTTTTTCATAAAATGTGTTTTTTGTTTATTGAAAATTTTCATGACAATTACCCCTTTAATATTTTGCTTTGCTTATCATCGTAATCGGCCATTGCATCAAATATGTTTTGCACATTAGAGAGCTGCCTTTCCGCCCGTTCTTTTTTAATTTTATGCAAACTGTGCTTATCCGCTTCTGGCAGATTGTGCTTATTCTTTAACGTCCCTAAAGAATCATCATCCAGCCTAGCGCGCTGTCTTTTACCTTTAAGTTCTGGCCAGTTACCATTGTTTCTGTCCTCGTGCATGTTTATCCTCTCAATAACTTAAGGTAAAAAATCAAAGTATCAACTTCAGTTTGTGGTTAATTTATTACTACCGTTTTGCATTATCTGAAAATGGCTTGGTGTCATAAAAATGACCGTCAATATTAATTTGGCTATCTTGCCAATCAGCAAGCTGATGTTCTGCCTCATCTT
>JANMNC010000061.1:0-5566 GCA_031373695.1 Methylotenera sp.
TTATTTGTATCATGCCAAAGCCTTATTAGGCTTGTCTATCAGTATCCGATAATCGGAACATTTGGCAGAATAAGCGGCAAATACTAGCAAAACCTTAGCAGCGCTAAGCGCTATTCTGTCTTACATCGCATTAATGATAAAATACATTTTTGTTAAATAATGTTGCGAGATTGCAATGCTTAAAAAAATTAGTGTTTTATTAATTTGCCTTGCTTACATGGTTTTAGTGGCTTGTGGTACTAAAGGCCCGTTGTATATTCCAGAGCAACGTTACCCGCAAGATGTTAAAAAACAAGATGTTAAAAAACCAGCAGCGCCACAAGCCAATACCGATGCGCCTTCGCAGGCATCTTCTCAAACACCTAACTAAAGAATAATGCTTAATTGTGAATACATTTGATTTAAAAAATGGCGAATTACATGCCGAAAATATTGCCTTAAGCCAAATTGCTGCGCAGTTTGGCACACCTTGTTATGTGTATAGCAAGGCTGCATTAACACAGGCTTTTACTAGCTTTAAGGCTGGCTTAGCTGGCACTAATCACTTGGTGTGTTTTGCAGTGAAAGCCAACCCTAACATTGCCATATTGAATGTGTTTGCAAAACTTGGCGCGGGTTTTGATATTGTGTCTGGTGGTGAGTTAGCACGTGTATTGGCTGCGGGTGGCGACCCACAAAAAATCGTATTCTCTGGCGTGGGTAAATCTGCCGATGAAATGCGCGCGGCATTAACTGCAGGTATTTTTTGTTTTAATGTGGAGTCACGCAGTGAATTAAAGCGCTTAAATGCTGTAGCGGGCGAAATGGGTAAGGTTGCGCCCGTATCGCTACGCGTTAACCCTAATGTAGACGCTAAAACTCACCCTTATATTTCTACAGGCTTAAAAAATAATAAATTTGGTGTGGCGTTTGAAGACGCCATATCAGTTTACAAACAAGCCGCCGCCATGCCGAATATTGCGGTGCATGGGGTGGATTGCCATATCGGCTCGCAAATTACTGAATTAGCACCTTTTATTGAGGCGCTAGACCTAATTTTGGGCTTGGTAGATGCGCTTGAAAACAACGATATTCATATCTCACACATTGATGTTGGCGGTGGCGTAGGCATTACTTATAGCGATGAAACACCACCAGATTTTGGGCATTATGCCAACGCTATTTTAGATAAAATTGGCAGCCGAAAAGTTAAACTGCTATTTGAGCCAGGCAGAGCGCTAGTGGGCAACGCAGGCGTGCTGGTCACTAAAGTGGAATATTTAAAACCGTCAGCCAGCAAAAATTTTGCCATAGTAGATGCCGCCATGAATGACCTAATGCGCCCTGCTTTGTACGATGCTTATCACGATATTCAAGCGGTAAAACCACACGCTGGCGAATCTAGTGTTTATGAAATTGTAGGCCCAGTGTGCGAAAGCGGCGATTTTTTAGGCCACGACCGTACATTAAACTTGAGCGAAGGCGATTTATTAGCGATTATGTCAGCCGGTGCTTACGGCATGAGCATGGCCAGCAACTACAATACGCGCGGCCGTGCGGCTGAAATTATGGTTGATAACAACGCAGTATTTGAAATTAGAAAACGTGAAATTGCGGCAGATTTATTTGCCTTAGAAAGGCTATTGCCATAGCTAAAATATAAGCGCCAAAACAGACGTTATTATATTGGTTGCACAGGTAATTAACTGGGTGTAGATTGCAAGCTAAGAGATAAATACTCTTAATGTAAACAAATAGTTATTTTAAATTACCAATTTAAATTTAACACTTAAAATTAACATAATAACTAACAAGGGGAGATATAAAATGAATAAGTTTGTAATTGCCTTAATGTCTGTATTGATGTTGTTTATTGCGGGTTGTGCATCATCTGGCGGCAGCGCTGCAATGGTAGATGATAATGGCGGGCTGCCAGAGCTAGCAGCATATGATGATGAAGCTTACGACCCATTGCCCGATATGGTTGCACTTGAGTTGTAATATTTAAACCAAAAAAGCGAGAATCAGAACAAATCTGGGTCTCGCTTTTTGTACTTTTAGCTGGCAGTTTTGTTAATTAAAACCACCTAAAATTCAATCACAAATTCTTAATCAAAAATCACCGTTTTATTGGCATATAACAAAATGCGATTTTCAATGTGCCAGCGCACAGCTTTTGAAAGCACAATACGCTCTAAATCTCGACCTTTTTGAATCAAATCCTCCACTTGGTCGCGATGCGAAATACGATCAATATCTTGCTCGATAATCGGGCCTTCGTCTAGCACCTCGGTTACATAATGGCCTGTAGCACCAATAAGTTTTACACCACGCTCAAACGCCCTGTGATAAGGCCGCGCCCCAATAAAAGCAGGCAAAAATGAATGATGAATATTAATGATTTTTTGCGGATAACGCGCGACAAAATCAGGCGATAATATTTGCATATAGCGTGCCAGCACAATTAAATCAATGTTGTAGTCTGCAAATAATTTAAATTGTGCTGCTTCAGCTTCGGCTTTGTTTTCTTTGCTAACGCTAACATGGTGAAAATCAATACCATAAAACTTCACAAGCGCTTCAGTATCGCGATGATTACTAATGACCAGAGGTATCTCACACGCCAATTCGCCACTTTTATGGCGATGTAATAAATCGGCTAAGCAATGATCGTATTGCGAAACCATAATGGCAACACGTGTTTTGTGTTGCGACATTTTTAATTGCCAATGCATGCTAAATTTAGCAGCTATGGGCGAAAATTCTGCGTTAAAACTGGCTTCGTCTAAATTAAAACCTGCCACATCCCACTCTACTCGCATTAAAAATAGATTATTTTCTGCATCTTGATGCTGGTCTGCGTGTAAAATATTAGCGTTATGCTGATACAAAAAATCAGCAATAGCTGCCACAATACCTTTAGTATCGGGGCAGGTAATCAGTAAAGTTGCAGTGTTTTTCATGGCTTGTACTAGATTAAAAATTTTACGTATTATACCCGATTAAAAAAACGGAATATTGATTTGAATATGACAGAGACAGCAACCTCAACAAGCCTAACAACACAGGCCAATATTGTACTCGCCAACCCACGCGGCTTTTGCGCAGGTGTAGACCGTGCCATTATTATTGTCGAGCAGGCTCTGGAAAAATTTGGTGCACCTATTTATGTGCGTAACGAAGTGGTGCACAACAAATTTGTGGTGGATGAGTTGCGTGCAAAAGGTGCCATATTTGTTAATGAGTTAGACAAAATACCTACAGGTAGCACGGTTATTTTTAGCGCACATGGCGTTTCAAAAGCTGTGCGTATAGAGGCCGAATCGCGCGGCTTAACCGCGTTTGATGCCACTTGCCCACTGGTTACTAAAGTACATATTGAAGTCGCTAAGATGCGCAAAGCAGGCATGGAAATTGTGATGATAGGCCATAAAGGCCACCCAGAAGTTGAAGGTACCATGGGTCAAGTTGAAGGGGACCCAACTGAGCACGGTATGTATCTAGTTGAAACACCTGAGGATGTGGTGCATTTAAACGTAAAAGATGCTGAAAAATTGGCATTTGTCACACAGACAACGCTCTCGATGGATGATGCTGCTGTTGTGATTAATGCGCTAAAAGCCAAATTTCCGAATATTCATGCGCCAAAAAGTGATGATATTTGTTATGCCACACAAAATCGCCAAGATGCCGTTAAAATTATGGCCAAAGACTGTGATTTGGTGATTGTGGTGGGCTCGCCCAACAGCTCAAACTCTAACCGCCTGAGAGAAGTTGCACAAAATCAAGGTGTTGAAGCTTATATGGTGGATAACGCCACGCATTTAAAAGCAGAATGGTTGGTTGGTAAGAAAAAAATTGGCGTATCTGCTGGGGCATCTGCGCCAGAAATTTTAGTTAAAGAGGTTATTGCAAAATTGCAAACTTTAGGCGCACTCGAAGTGTCTGAATTACAAGGTGTAATTGAAAGCGTGGTGTTTCAATTGCCTAAAAACTTAACCTCTGCTGTTAATAAAATTAAATAAAGTACTCATTGAAACCATTTAAAACCCCCATTTCGGCGCTGGTGCTTATTCACACAGTAGATTTACAAGTGTTAATTATGGAGCGTGCAGATAAAGCAGGTTATTGGCAATCGGTAACGGGCAGTATAGAAAATGATGAAACCCCCAAACAAGCTGCAATACGAGAGGTGCTTGAAGAAACTGGTTTAGATGCACTGGCTTATGATCTGCAAGATTGGCAGACAAGCAACGTTTATGAAATCTACCCACATTGGCAGCACCGTTATGCGCCAGGAGTGACCGAGAATACCGAGCATTTATTTGGGCTTGAGTTACCATCAAAATTGCCCATACAATTAGCGCCAAATGAGCATGTTAAGTATGAATGGGTAGATTGGCGCGAAGCAGCGCAGCGCGTTTTTTCGTGGACAAATGTAGATGCGCTTAAAAAGCTGGGTGAGCAGCATCGCCTAATTTTGTAAAGTAATGATTACTTCGCACCTTTTAATACTGTGCTGTACAAAAAATACTCATACAAAAAAATAGTTATAAGATAAACATATTATGCAAACACTAGCAGTTAAATCAGTACCCATTAAGTTTGAAAAATTTCAAAGCGTTGACGATGCCGATTGCCAGCGCAGAATACTTGCTGCGCGCGCCAAGCTGGGTAAGCGTTTAGTAATATTAGGCCACCACTATCAAAACGAAGCCGTTTACCGCCATGCAGATTTTACGGGTGACTCACTTAAATTATCTCGTTATTGTGAGAGTTTAGATGCTGAGTTTATCGTATTTTTAGGTGTACACTTTATGGCCGAAGTGGCCGATATTTTAAGCCGCCCAGAGCAAATTGTAGTGTTGCCAGATCTTGCAGCAGGCTGCTCAATGGCGGATATGGCGAATTTAGCTAAAGTCGAGCGTAGCTATCGCGAGCTAAACAAAGTGCTTAATTTTGATGAAACCATTACGCCAGTTACTTATATTAACTCTGCTGCCGATTTAAAAGCTTTTTGTGGTGAGCATGGCGGTATTGTGTGCACTAGCACCAATGCGCCAAAAATATTAGAGTGGAGTTTTAACCAACGCGAAAAAGTGTTGTTCTTTCCTGACCAAAATTTAGGTCGCTGGTCTGGTCATAAAATGGGAATCGCGCTAGAACAAATGCCGATTTGGGATCCAGACCAACCGCAAGGCGGCTTAACAGTTGATGAAATTAAAAACGCTAAGATACTACTTTGGAAAGGCCATTGTGCGGTACACCAAATGTTTAGGCTGCAAAATATTACCAAGTTTCGCGCTGAGCACCCAGATGGCATTGTTATTTCGCATCCTGAAGCGCCATTTGAAGTATGCTTAAACTCAGACTATGTAGGTTCTACCGAGTATATTTTAAAAACGGTGAGTGAGGCTGCGCCTAATACCAAATGGCTAGTGGGCACAGAGCTTAACTTAGTAAATCGCTTAGCCGAACAAATGAAACCGCAAGGCAAACTAGTGCAATTTATGAGCCATGTGGTGTGCGAATGCAGTACCATGGCGCGTATAGACCCACAACATTTGGCATGGACGCTTGAGAATCT
>JANMNC010000005.1:0-1745 GCA_031373695.1 Methylotenera sp.
CAAGCCACTACTGCAACCACTTTGCTAACCAGTGCAGCATCTACTGCTACCTCTATGTTAGGTAGCGAGGTGGCATTGGCAAAAATGAAACCCAGCCAGTTAACCGAGGCTGATGATATTGCGCTTAATTTGCTAAGCGCCCAAGAATGGGATTTGAGAAGCACAGCCAACCTGCTGCAATTTGATGAAGTAACGCAAAATAACTGGATGCAAGATTTGCAATTGAGTAATGCCACATTACTAAAAATGCTAGAGCAAGAAGATTTAGCCGTTGTAGCGTTAGACGATGACTATATTGTAGACAGTGATGTTGAGCATGACTTAAACGATGGAGTAGAAATACATGCCCTAGAAGTAAATAGTGAAGCGCCTGCTGGAGCATCTCTCGAAAGTACACAATAAAAATCATTTTATTTAACTATTTTATGTAAGGCTAATTAAATTCTGGCGACTAAAACAGGTAACTATATAACTACAGAACCAATGTTGGTTACAGGTTGGCGCTAGCTAGTTTTTATTGCGTTGCATTTTGCGACGTAAATTAATTGATTAGTACCCGTTAAATAATTAATCTCGAGAGGATTTAAAATGTCTATAGAAGCATCATCAAGTTTAAGCAAAGGTACTTTATTAGCTATTAGCGCAGCAGCACTTATTTTAGCTGGTTGTGCCAGTAGTGGCGGCACTGCAGCAGCCGGCAGCTCTAATGTTGCGTGCGTTGGTGTTAACTCATGCAAAGGCACAAGCGATTGCAAAACGGCTGGTAACGAGTGCAAGGGCCACAATTCTTGCAAAACAGCAAAAAATGCTTGTAAAGGTCAAAGCTCTTGCAAAGTGGCAGCAAATAGCTGCAAAGGTCAAAACGCATGTGCAGGCATCGGTCATTTAGCCTTAACTGGCGCTGAGTGTACTGCCAAAGGTGGTCACGCAGTTTAAGTAATCATTAATAGGCAGTAAAAAACGGGCATGGCGGTATATTTTAAATACGCGTGCCCGTTGTGCTTTTGGCGCTATCATGTGTCAAATTATTGCGATATTACAGCTATTAAACAATGAATAAGTAGAGTAAAAATGTCTGCAAATGCATCACCAACCCCACCATTTTTAGGCTTTGGCTTAGGGCTGCGTACCGAGCATTACAATGCTATTTTAGAAAGCAAACCAAAAGTCGATTGGTTTGAGGCGCTGTCTGAAAACTATATGATTCCGGGCGGCAAACCGCTTAATTTTTTAGATAAAATTCGTGCCGATTACCCCATGGTGATGCATGGCGTGTCGCTTTCTATTGGGTCAACTGCTGAGGTAGATTACAGTTATCTGCGCGATTTAAAAAAGCTGGCTGACAGGATTCAGCCCGCTTGGATTTCGGACCATTTGTGTTGGACTGGTGTGCACGGTCAAAATATGCACGATTTATTGCCGCTGCCTTATACCGAAGAAACTGCCAAGCATGTGGCTGAGCGCGTTAAAATTGTGCAAGATTATTTAGGCCGCCAAATTTTGCTAGAAAATGTGTCTAGCTATGCCAGTTATGTTGATTCCAGCATGACGGAGTGGGAGTTTATTAGTCAAATCTCTGAGCAGGCCGATTGTTTGCTGCTGTTAGATGTGAACAATATTTACGTGAGCAGTTACAACCATCAGTTTGACGCCAAAGCGTTTATTGACGGCGTGCCAGCCAAGCGCATTCAGCAAATCCATTTGGCAGGCCACCAAAATAATGGCGACTATATTATCGATACGCA
>JANMNC010000104.1:0-3258 GCA_031373695.1 Methylotenera sp.
TTCAATATTCAAATTGTTAGTGGGTTTTGCTCTAAAACCTAACTCCCAATTAGTGGATTTTTCTGCATCAACTTCAACGCTACCGCCTGTATTGCTAATTAAATCTTCGGTACGTGGCGGGGCAAAACCTTCGTGCACGCCGGCAAATACTGTTAAGTTAGCATTTGGGTTGTAAGCAACGGCCAAACCAGGAATCCACTCATCTAAGGTGTCATCGCCATTTGCACCTGTTAAACGATTGGTGCGCTCATTTTCAATTTGCTCGTAACGCACTGCAGGCGTAATTGAAAATTGGCCGATGTCAAAACGATTGCTAACGAAGCCTGAGTAAGCATCAGTTTTGCGCTCGTTATTTTCGCTTAACGCACCATCTCTTGCGGCTGATGAAGTGCCATTCTTTTGTTTGCGTTCTTGATCTTCAAAATGTGCTTTAGCACCCACTTCCAATTCGCCCCAAGCGTGTGCAACCGTTAAACGCGGCTCGACGCCATAGGTGTTATAAGTGCGTAAACGGCCTTGGTTGCCTTGACAGTTATCGCCATTGGTAGCCAAACCATTAATACGAGCTGTTGCTAAAGCTGCACAACCGGCACCAGCAGAAATGTTGCTGGCTGTAGTGTTACTTTGTTGACGCCACCAATCACGGTCAAAATAGCTGTAATACAAATTGGTGGTTAAAATTGCATTGGTGTTGATTTGCCAATCGTGCGTGGCAGATAGCCCATAGCGTGTGGTTTCAAAATCGTCGTGGTTAAATGGATTATATTCACCACCAAAATTATTATATTCGCGCTGTGTAAGGCCGCTATAGCTTACCTGTGAATCCTCGGTAAACCAGTTTGCACGCAAAGTTATTGCATGATCCTCGTTAAGTGCTTTGGTGATTTTAAAATTTACATCCTCTATATTTGAATGTGTATTATCACGTGCACCATCGCCCTCTTTGTGCGTGTAATCAAACAGCATGCCGTTACCGCCCACGTTGATTTTAGTGTTGAGGTAATCGCGATTACCTCCTGTGGTACTCATGTGGCCTTTAAACTCTTGCGGTGCATTTGGGGTGATGTAATTAATCACGCCACCCGCGGTGAGTGGGCCAAATTTAATTTGGCTGGCACCTTTTAGCACCTCTATACTGCTAAAGCGATCAATTGTAGGATGGTAATAACTTTCGTTTGCACCATAAGGCGCGTAGGTTACAGGTATGCCGTCTTCCAACAACAATACTTTAGTTGAGCGAGTTGGATTTAGCCCACGAATACCAATATTGGGACGCATGCCAAAGCCTTCTTCATCGCGCACTACTACGCCAGGCGCTTTACGTAAGGCCTCATTGGTAGTGTATACATGGCTGGTTTCTAGTTCTTCCTGCTCAATAATGGTGGCAGAGCTAGGCGTTTTCAGCAACTGTTCTTGGTTACCAATTACGTCCACTCGTGGCACATCTATTGTTGAATTTGCACTTAATTTAGCTGACTCTTCTGCATAAAGCGATTGGCTTGTTAACAGTAAAATTGCGAAGAAAATGGGGGTTTGTTTAAACAACATGACGGGTAATTTCATAGATATTAATTTTTAAGTGATTCTATATGATAACTATTATCATTACAATTAAAATTAAGACTGCGTGAATAATTAATCCACAGTCAATGTTAAAATATTGGCTATGACAAATTCACCAGACGCGTTGCACCATTTTCTATTCCAAAATAAATTAGATGATCAATTAAACAGACCCACACCAATACGTGGCAATTTGGTGCATTTAAACCAAACATTTATGCTTGCTATGCAGCACCAAACTTTGCCCAATGTGCTAAAACAAGCGCTAGGTGAACTAATGGCGGCTAGCGCCCTGCTATCTGCTACGCTTAAAATGGAAGGCGCGCTAGTATTGCAGTTACAAAGTAAAGGTGCGCTTAAATTATTAGTTGTAGAGTGTAGCCAAGATTTAGACTTGAAGTTGCACCTGCGTGCTACCGCCAAGTGGGATGAAACACTGAAAGAAGAAATAGAAAATTATCACTTTGTTGATTTGGTTAAACACGGGCAGTTTGTCATCACGCTAGATCCTAATATCGGCGAGCCTTACCAAGGCATTGTGCCGATTGAAGGTGAAACCGTTGCTCATATGTTGCAAAACTACATGCTGCGTTCGCAGCAAATTGATACCTCACTGTGGCTGCATTGCGATGGCGAAAGCGCCAGCGGCATGTTGCTGCAAAAGCTGCCTAATGTGGACGAAAGCGATGCAGATGCATGGAATCGCGTCAATATTTTGGCAGATACCGTCACAAATAATGAGCTACAAAATCTAGCGCCAGAAACCTTACTCACACGATTGTTTGCTGAGGAGGATATTCGATTATTTGAAGCAAAACCAACGCAATTTAGATGCAGCTGCAGCAAAGCCAAGGTGGGTAATATGTTGCGCTTGCTGGGCGCAGATGAAGTCAACAGTATTTTAGCAGAGCAAGCTAAAATTCAAGGCGCGAATCAAGCTGTGATTCAAGTAAATTGCGATTTTTGCAATAAACACTATAGCTTTGATGCGGTGGATGCCGCGCAGATATTGGCTTCCAGCGATGGTATAAAGCCCAGTGTGGCGAAAAACTAATCTACTTAACTTTTTCCTTTGGCTTATTTTCAGCTGACTTATTTTCAGACAAATTAGCCAAAATTTTAGCTTTATCCCAAATTAAAGGCACACAGCTTTTGCATGGATTGGCCGCTGCATAAGCCTCGGCTAGTTTAATGCGCGCTAAGGTTTCTGGGTGTGATGACAACCACACTGGCGCACTATCTAAGTCTTTATATTCAGCCGCTAATTTTTTAAAAAAACTAGGCATGCCGCTAGGGTCAATGTGTGTTTTAGTCAGTAATTTTGCACCTTTTAAATCGGCATCGGCCTCTACCTTACGGCTAAAATATTGCTGGCTAACTTGCTGCGCCATAATCATCATCACGGCATTTGCATCGCCCAAAACCAGCAACACTACAGCGCCCACACCTGCGGCATGCAACATATTCTTAAGTGAATGGCGTTGCTCCACATGTTGCACCTCGTGCGCCAGCACAGCCGCTAATTCTTTGGGCGAATCGGCTTTTTTAAGTAGGCCACTATTCACCACAATAATGACGCCAGGCGCGGCGAAAGCATTGATGGCGTCATCTTTAAGCACATACCATTGATATTTGTATTTTGAGCCAACTGTTAACTGCGCACCGATTTGTCTTACCGCATCAACTGCAGCACCA
>JANMNC010000111.1:0-33051 GCA_031373695.1 Methylotenera sp.
TGATTATGCATGTTCTCAGCCAATTTTTGTAATTTGGCAGTAGAGCCTTGCAACGCAGTCACATTTTTATCGGTCACTTGTTTACCATCATCAATTTCGCTTAAATGGGTTTGAATAAACTTCATTTGTGCGCGATGCAAATCGGCATCTATTTCTATTGGCACACCATTTACTTTGGCCGATGCCTCGATATCACGCATGAAATCTTGCACGGCAGTGCGTAATTTTGTGTTGCGGTCTGTCATGCCTAGCCTTGCGCTTTCGGTAATTTCAGTTAGATTTTTGGTGGTACGGTTTACCTCTTGCGCGGTGCCATCTAGGGTGCGGGCTAATCGTTGAAACTCTTCTAATAAGTGGTTAGCAGAGACTGCAATATCGCCTACTTCGTCATCGCTATGCTGTTTTAAGCGGTAGGTTAAATCGCGTCTGGCGGCTATATCGCCCAAGGCACTGCTAACCGCTCTTAATGGCTTGGCGACTTGTGCGTGGCTGTAATAAGCCACACCTAATATGCCTAAAAAAATCAAGCCTGTTAGCAACAAAGCGGCAGTAATAAGTTGCTCGGTTAAGCGTTGCGAATCTTGTGCGCGTGCTAATGTTTGCGTAGAAACTGTGTTCACCAAAACATCCAACTCAACCTGCATTTGATTTGCACTTTTACTAAATGCCGATAAAGCATCGCGCGCGGCATCCCAATCAACTTCTGGCTTTTGCATAATTTGTTTAAATTGATTAGTCAGCTTTACCTGATTAGCTTGCATTGTAGCTAGCGAAGCGGCAAATGGTTTGTACTCTTGCAAGGAATCCAGCTTAACTATATCTTGCTTCATTGCTTGGTTGGCGGCTGCATATTGTTGATTAAATGCGGCCAAGTCATTTGTTGCATATAGCTCATACAGTTGATTGATTTGCGCTTGCACATGGCTTTTAAGGCTAGAAACCGCGATTAAGCCTGGAATTTTTTCTTGCGATAGCGCAACAGTCGTATCTTCAATCTTTTTGCCGTTAATCAATGTTAAAGCGGCAAATGCCAACAATAAAATAAAGCCTGCTACGTAGCCCACCAATATCTTTTGCGTCACATTTAATTTCATTACTTTTCCTAATCAATATTGAATATAAACGTTGGTCGTTATAATTAAGTAATGCTTACAAAATTCTAGGCTTCCGCAACTTCACAGGCAATGCTAAAGGTTATGCCTTCAAGTATAATTTAGGTATACCTATTCAAGACAACTAACTTAAGACGCCAAGCCATGCAACAGCAGTACCCTTTCAAAGAAATTGAACAAGCCGCGCAAACCTATTGGGAAACTAATCAAACATTTGCCGCGAGTGAAACCTCTGATAAGCCTAAATACTATTGTTTATCAATGTTCCCTTATCCAAGCGGCCGTTTGCACATGGGCCATGTGCGTAACTACACCATTGGCGATGTATTAAGCCGTTTTCACAAAATGAAGGGCTTTAATGTGATGCAGCCCATGGGTTGGGATGCGTTTGGTTTGCCTGCTGAAAATGCCGCGATTAAAAACAATACGGCGCCTGCCAAGTGGACCTATGAAAATATAGAACACATGAAAACCCAGCTTAAACAACTGGGTTTAGGCGTAGATTGGGGCCGTGAAATTGCCACTTGCAAGCCAGAGTATTACAAATGGGAGCAATGGCTTTTCACTGAATTGTTTAAAAAAGGTTTAATTTACAAAAAAACTGCTACCGTCAATTGGGATCCAGTAGACGGTACAGTGTTGGCCAACGAGCAAGTGATTGACGGCCGCGGCTGGCGCAGTGGTGCGCTGGTAGAAAAGCGCGAGATTCCGCAGTATTTTATGAAAATCACGGCCTACGCAGAAGAGTTATTGAATGACTTAGACAAACTTGACGGCTGGCCAGAGCAGGTTAAAACCATGCAACGCAACTGGATAGGCAAAAGCTATGGTTGCGAAGTAGAGTTTCCAATAATAGGCCAAGATGGCACATTAAAAGTGTATACCACCCGGCCCGATACCTTAATGGGCGCGACTTACGTGGCTGTTGCAGCAGAGCATGCGCTTGCGACTTTGGCTGCACAAAACAACCCAACTTTGGCTGATTTTATTGCTGAGTGCAAACGCGGTAGCGTGGCAGAAGCCGATGTAGCAACGGCTGAGAAAAAAGGTATGGATACTGGTTTATTCGTAACGCATCCATTAAATGGTGAGCAACTGCCAGTTTGGGTAGCGAACTATGTATTAGCCAGTTATGGCGAAGGTGCGGTGATGGCGGTACCAGCTCATGATGAGCGTGATTTTGAGTTTGCCAACAAATACAACTTGCCAATTAAAGCCGTTATTAAACAATCTGATAACGATTTTTTGCCAATGACAGAACATGGCACTTTATTTAATTCTAGCGAATTTAATGGGTTAAATTTTGAGCAATCTTCAGATGCGATTTCATCTGCTTTAAGTGCAAAAAGTTTGGGTAAAAAACGCACGCAGTTTCGCCTGCGCGATTGGGGTATTTCACGTCAGCGTTATTGGGGTTGCCCAATTCCTATCGTGCATTGTGCTAGTTGCGGCGAAGTGACTGTGCCTGCAGACCAATTGCCAGTGGTGCTGCCAGAAGATGTGGTGATGGATGGCGTAGGTTCACCAATTAAAAAAGACCCTAGTTTTTTTGAGACCACCTGCCCAACTTGTGGTGGTAAAGCCACGCGCGAAACCGATACTTTAGATACATTCTTTGAATCATCATGGTATTTTGCACGTTATGCTAGCTTTGATAGCAACACGGCAATGGTGGATGAGCGCGCCAATTATTGGTTGCCAGTTGACCAATATGTAGGGGGTATTGAGCATGCAATTTTGCATCTTTTATATGCGCGTTTCTTTAATAAATTGATGCGCGATGTAGGCTTAATTACAAATGACGAGCCTTTCACCAACTTGCTCACGCAAGGCATGGTGCTAAAAGATGGCTCTAAAATGAGTAAATCTAAAGGCAATACGGTAGACCCACAAGCCTTAATTGACGGCTATGGCGCAGATACTGCACGCCTGTTTATGATGTTTGCAGCACCGCCAGACCAAAGTTTAGAATGGGCTGACAGTGGTGTTGAAGGTGCTAGCCGCTTTTTAAAACGCTTGTGGAAAGCGGCTTTTGAGCATGTAGCGCTAGGCAGTATTGAGGCTTACACCGTTGGTGAAATTAGTACCGAACTTAAAACCCTGCGTCGCCAGTTACACCTCACCATTGAAAAAGTGGGTGACGATTATGGCCGTCGCCATAGTTTTAATACGGCTATTTCGAGCGTGATGGAACTGATGAACGCACTGGCTAAAATTGAGGGTACAGATAACTTAACGCGCAGCGTGCGACAAGAAGTTTTGCAAAATGTGGTTTTATTGTTATCGCCCATTGTGCCGCATATTTGCCAAGCCTTGTGGACAGAGCTTGTATCGGGCTATCAAGCTACCAGTGAAAATGATAGCGCTGCAAGCCATATTCTAAAAGCCTGCTGGCCTAGTGCCAACAAAGACGCAATGGCTCAAGATGCAGTTGAGCTGATGTTGCAAGTAAACGGCAAGCTACGCGGCAGCATGCAAGTTGCAACGCAAGCGAGCAAAGAGGCGATTGAACAAATGGCGGTAACGCAAGAATGTATAACAAAATTTTTGGTAGATGGACAAACTGTGCGTAAAATCATTGTTGTGCCAAATAAGTTGGTTAATGTAGTAATTAGTTAACAGATTTATAAATAAGTTAATTGAGGTAGTTAAAGTAATGGTGCAATATTTCACTCGGTCTCTGTTATGTTTATTGTTAATAGCCAATTTAATTGGCTGCGGCTTTCACTTGCGTGGTGCCGCTGATTTATCGTTTAAAAGCATATTCATACAAGGTAGCACCTTAACTATTTCAAAAAATCTTGTCCGATCACTTAATACCAACGGGGTGCAAGTATTAACGAGCGCCCAAGGTGCAGAAGGCGCAGAAATGCTGCTTGAAATGGTGGGCGAGGAAAGCGAAAAGCGCATTCTTTCGCTTAGTGGCAGAGGCGTGGTGAACGAGTTTGAGTTATATTACCGCATTCATTACCGCACCAAATTAGCTGGAGCAGAACTTTGGAGCCCAGTGCAAACACTGGAAGCGCGGCGTGATTTTTCTTACAGCGATGCGAATTTGTTAGCTAAGCAAGGTGAAGAAAAACGTCTAAACGAGAACATGCAAGCTGATGTATTAAGTGGCCTGATGCGTAGGCTTTCATCGCTTAAAAAATAAAGCAAAAAACAGTTAGCTTAATTTATCTATGCGTCTAGATTCGCACCAACTAAACCCGCATCTCGCCAAAACACTTGCACCGCTTTACGTGTTGCTTGGTGATGAGCCACTGGCTCAGTCAGAATGTTTAGATGCTATTAGAAAAGCGGCACGCAAAGCTGGGGCAGATGAGCGCACCAGCTTTATTGTAGAGCGTTATTTCAATTGGCAAGCTGTTACCCAATACGCACAAGCCTTATCTTTATTTTCATCACTACGCATACTTGAAATTAATATTCCAAATGGCAAACCAGGGCTAGATGGTGGCAAAGCTTTAGCCGATCTTGCCAAAAACCCTATACCAGATACCACCACCATTATTGTGTTGCCAGCACTAGAGCGTGAGGCTAAAAACAGTGCTTGGTTTGGTGCTTTGCAGCAAGCCGCTGTAGTGATTGAGCTCAACGAAATTATTCCTAGCCAGCTGCCACATTGGCTTAGCAAAAGGCTGGCCGAACAAAACCAAACTGCAGATGCTGCATCGCTGGCCTTTATTGCGCACCAAGTTGAAGGCAATTTACTGGCAGCACATCAAGAGATTCAAAAATTAGCGCTACTACACCCCGCTGGTGAAATTAGTGCAGATGCCATTCGTGAAGCCGTACTTAATGTTTCGCGCTATGATGCATTTAAATTAGGCGAAGCCGTTTTACTGGGTGATGCCGCACGCACCGCCTATATTTTACAAGGCTTGCAAGACGAGGGCGAAAATGCGGTTGCAGTAATGAACCCGCTTATGTGGGTATTGCGGCCATTAGTACGCATTAAACAAGCCGAAGCGCGTGGCGAAAACTTGAATATTGCCATGACTAACGCGCGCATTTATGGCGACAGGCAAAATTTAGTGAAACGCGCACTGCAAAGACTGAGCTTGCGCCAGCTTGAAGCAGCCTTACAAAAACTGTGTGATATTGATAAAACAGCCAAAGGGGTAATGCAAGGCGATGCTTGGCTTGAGCTATCGCGGCTGTGCTTTGGGCTAGCTAAAGTGCGCACACGTATATAAATTAAGTGCGTGCACATGCAAAAGCTCAAAGTGCGCACACGCGCATTAGAAAGTATAATAACAATCATGGATATTAAACAATACATGCAAGATGTTGGCATTGCCGCCAGAAGCGCATCAAGATTGATGGCTGCAGCAGATACCAACACCAAAAACCAAGCACTTTTACATATTAGTGCAGCCATTTTGCGCGAAAAATCTGCGCTACTTGCCGCAAATAAACTAGACCTTGATGCGGCGCGCAGCAATGGCTTAGATGATGCCATGCTAGATAGACTTACTTTAAGCGAAAAATCGATCAACACCATGGTAGAAGGTTTGCAGCAAATTGCCGCATTGCCAGACCCAATTGGCGAAATGTTTAACATTAAATATCGTCCTAGCGGTATACAAATTGGCCAAATGCGCGTGCCTTTAGGCGTTATTGGCATTATTTACGAGGCACGGCCAAACGTTACTGTTGATGCCGCTGGGCTTTGTATTAAATCGGGCAATTCAGCTATTTTACGTGGCGGCTCAGAAGCTATTCATTGCAATCAAGCACTGGCAAAACTAGTGCATGAAGGCTTAGAAAAAGCGGGTCTTCCACAATCAGCAGTGCAAGTGATTGAGACTACCGACCGCGCTGCCGTGGGCGAGCTTATTACCATGAAACAATATGTAGACGTGATAGTGCCACGTGGTGGCAAAGGTTTAATTGAGCGTATATCAAACGATGCACGCATACCTGTGATTAAACATTTAGATGGTAATTGTCATGTTTATGTAGACGATGAAGCTGATTTGGCTAAAGCCTTAC
Source organism: Methylotenera sp. (assembly GCA_031373695.1). Taxonomy (GTDB): domain Bacteria; phylum Pseudomonadota; class Gammaproteobacteria; order Burkholderiales; family Methylophilaceae; genus Methylotenera_A. The sequence goes on from JANMNC010000111.1 coordinate 6,111, forward strand.
CTATTTTAGAAAATAGTAAAACGCAGCGATTGGGTACATGTAATACAGCAGAATCGTTGCTAATTGCACGCTCAGTTGCGGCACAAATGCTACCAAAATTAGCCACCATGTTATCTGCACATGGTATTGAAATTCGCGGTTGCGCTGAAACCTGCGCATTGGTAAAACAAGCTATTCCAGCAACTGAAGAAGATTTTTATACCGAATATTTAGCTGCAATTATTTCGTGTAAAGTGGTTGGCGGGCTTGATGAAGCCATTACGCATATTAACCAACACTCATCGCAACACACTGAAAGTATTGTGACGGAAAACTACTCACACGCACGCAGATTTTTGCGTGAAGTTGATTCTAGCAGCGTGATGGTGAACGCCTCAACAAGATTTGCAGATGGCTTTGAATATGGTTTAGGTGCCGAAATTGGTATATCAACTGACAAGTTGCACGCACGCGGCCCTGTTGGTTTAGACGGCTTAACATCACTAAAATACGTTGTGTTAGGCAATGGTCAAGTTAGAGCTTAAGGGTTGTAAGCGTTGCGAATAATTGGTTTACTGGGCGGCACGTTTAACCCCATACATTTTGGGCATTTGCGTATGGCGCAAGAGTTAGCCAATAATCTGCATTTTGATGAAGTGCGATTTATCCCGTCAGCTAATCCGCCGCATAAAACTTTGCCTCTGGTTAGTGCCGAGCATCGTTCTAGCATGGTGCAGCTAGCCACTAGTGACAACCCGTTGTTTGTATGTGATACGCAAGAATTAACGCGTGAAGGTGCATCTTACACAATCGACACGGTTATTGCATTGCGAAAAGATTTAGGCGATGTGGTTTCTATTTGCCTAATAATGGGTAGCGATGCATTTACGCAACTAAATACTTGGCATCGCTGGCAAGAGCTACTTAATTACTGTCACATTATTTTGGTGCAGCGGCCCAATAACTCTGCTAAACAAACCAAACTTCCTATTGTGCTTGAAGCTTTTTTACAAGAAAACTACACCGAAGATGCAAAAGATTTAAGTTTAAAAAAAGCTGGCTACATTCATATGCAAAAAATTACCGCACATGAAATTTCATCCACAGCCATTAGAGAAGCCTATAAACTTAATCAAACCCCATATTATTTAGTACCGCTTAACGTTATTCAATATATTGCTGCAAACAATTTGTATATTTAAAACTTAATTACTTTTCTAGCTTAAGCACTTATCACGCTAAAGGCTTAACAGTATAAATATTTTAAAGTCGCTTCTCGCCAATAAAAAAAGCCTCCTAAAGGAGGCTTTTTAACAAGCAAACGCTATTTAATTAAACAGCTGCTGCTTTATTTTTACGACGTGACAAACCAAATAAGCCTAATGCAGAAGCCATTAATGGCAATGCAGCTGGAACTGGCACTGTACCGTAACCTGCATTATCAATTTCAAAAGCAATGCTACCTGTTGAAAAGCGAATTTCGTCAAAGAACTCACCATTGCCACCAAAGATGTCAACGTAGATTGATTGTGATTGATCACCATTATTAGGTACAAAACCATTGCCAGTAAAACTAAAAACTAGTTCGCCGTCATTATAAAGATCAACTTCATTATGTACGTCTACAGAACCCCATAGAAAACCAAAGTAGTTAACTGGGCCGCCCAAATCAAAAATTGCTGGACCAAATTGGCCTTCGCTAGCGCCTACTGAGAAGAAAGGAGTGTCTGAAGCAGAAGGTTGTGCTGTAATATTTGGAATTGATGCGTTAAAAATTGCACCACCACTAACATGCTCAGCTGGCAAACCAGCATTAAAGTTCATTACTGTAGCGCCATCAAGTGGCACAGTAAAAGGTACAACGTCAACTGAATAAGCTTGTGCTGTACTTGCTGCTGCTGCAAAACTTAAAGCTACTAATATTTTCTTCACGATATTTCTCCTAAAAATTAAAAATCTAATACAAACAAAAATTTCATAAAGCGATACTAAGTTTGTGCTGACAACCTAACAATAGCCCATATGGGCTAATGAAATGTTGGCTATTAGGTCACTAAAACACTAAAACGCCTTAAGTTATTGTTTTATATTGATAATATAGGATTAATTTTGCTTAAATTCGCAGTTAAAAAGCGGTGCTAATTTTAAATTTTTAGCTATTGTTGAACAATTTTCGTTGAAGTGTTGCATATTTGCATCAATTTGGTTTGAAACCCAGCCGTGCAATGCTATTTGACGAGATTTAATGACTTCAAAACTTAATAAAGTGTGATTGATGCAGCCTAGTTTTATACCGACTACCAATACAACTGGTATATGGAGTTGGGTAATCAAATCGGCAATTGTTGCAGTATCGTTTAGCGGCACCAAAAGGCCACCAGCACCTTCAACGATGACAATGTCGGCCAGCTTTGTTAGTTGGTTAAATGCCTGCTGTATGACTTCAATGTTAATTGTAACGCCTGCTAGCTCGGCCGCAATATGTGGTGCAATGGCTTGTTGAAAGCTGTAGGGGTTAATAAGCGCGCGCGGTGCGCGTACATTGCTGGCGGCTTCTAGCTTTAGCACATCATCATTTACCCATTCACCATCAACAAACTCGCAACCTGCTGCCACAGGTTTCATGCCAATCACTTTATAGCCTTGTTTTATGTATTGCTCGATTAACTTGCAGGCGACATGGGTTTTGCCTACGCCAGTATCGGTACCTGTAATAAAAAATGCTTGCTTCATTTGTTTAATTTACGGCTTTTTTAATTTACGGTTTTAATTACACGCGTTTTTTGAAAGTAATAGGTGAAACAGTAGCGCCTGCAGGCCCTATAGATAATGGGTTTTTGGCGTTAATCCAAGCATGTCCGTAAATGACTTCAAAGGTAGCGGGTAGCTTGCCATTAGCGCGAAACTGTTCATAGTGCTGTACCAAATTTTGCAAAAAACCTCGGCCCTGCAAGCCTCGCGCACGGCCTTGTGTGGCGTTGTGTGCGCCAATTTTCTTTAAGTCTGTCATTACACTTTTAACATCGTCGTAGGTTAGCGTATAGCGCTCTACATCGAGCACTGGCGCGCTAAAACCTGCACGCGTAAGTGCATCGCCAATGTCGTGCATATCAATAAAACGACTGACATGCGTGTGAGCCTGTTGGTTATCAGATAAACGAGCAGCGGCGCGTAACTCTTTTAAAGTATCTGGCCCAAAAGTGCTGAACATAAATAAGCCATTGGGCTGTAGCACGCGAGCAACTTCACCAAAAGCCGCGTCTAAATCATTGCACCACTGCAAAGCCAGATTCGACCAAACTAAGCCCATGCTGCTATTGGCGATAGGTAAGTTTTCTATATCGGCACATACCAAATGTTGCACGCCAAATAACTTATTCAAAAATGGGCGCCCAAGCTTAGTTTTTTGCAACATACCAAGGGCAATATCTAGCGAAGTAACCTGTGCACCTGAAAAGCGTTTTTGCAAACTATAGCTACCATGCCCCGTGCCACAGCCCGCATCTAATATAGCTTGTGGCTTAATTTTAACTAAATCAAGGCGGCTTAACATTTCATCACGCACCTGCTTTTGCAAAATTGCCGAGGCATCGTAAGTATTTGCAGCGCGATCAAACGAGGCACGCATACGCGCTTTATCGATGAAATAAATATCTTGTTTGGCTTCTAATTTAATTTGGCTATTTTCTAACATACCTAATAATTTTCCAACATTAAGGCGTAGGTTCTAAAAACTGATTGAGTGTGTCAATAAACTGATCAGTGTGCGATAAAAACGGCGCGTGGGCAGCACCCGATATGACGCGCAAATAAGCGATTGGCAATTGCTGCATCATCCAATGCGCGGCTTGCACAGGTGCCAGCGTATCTCTATCACCATGAATTAGCAGGGTAGGTTTACGAATATTGGGTATTTCATCGCGCAAATCAGATTCTAATAAAATATGCAGTGCGCGTTGCAAAGTTGTTTGCGTGGGCGTGGGCCTTGTATCAAAACTAGCACGTAATTGTTTTAAGGTGCTGCGCGCATCACTAGATTTCATGCATTGCAAGGTTAAAAATTGCATGATAGTAGCTTTGTAATCGTGATTCACACTTTGCGCAAACGACTCAAAATTGGCTGGGTCAATGCCAGCATCCCAACCTGCTTTATTTACAAAGCAAGGGGTTGAGCCCATTAAAATTAAACGCCTAATTCTGTCTGGCTGATTAAGTGCAATACGTTGTGCTACTAGGCCGCCCAAAGACCAGCCCAACACATCTGACACGCCAGGAATCACTTGTGCCACTTCATCTGCCAACGAATGCAAATGATAAGGCTCAACAGGTCGGCTATTGCCCATACCTGGCAAATCCACCAAATACAGCATATAAGTTTTAGATAAGCGCTTAATTAAAGGTTGCCAAACTCCACTATGCATACCCCAGCCGTGAATCATCACCAGCGGTTGGCCTTGGCCAATAATCTCTACATGACAGCTCATATGGTTAAGACCTTTTCTGCTTCATTGATGGCAATAGCCAATTTAAGTACATCGTTTTCAGTATGGGCGGCAGATAGCGAAATACGTAATCTTGCTGTATTTACTGGCACTGTGGGCGGGCGTATTGCTGGCACCAAAATACCCAGTGTTTGCAAGTGCTCACTTAATGCTAAAACCGCATGGTTACTGCCTACAATCAAAGGCTGTATAGCTGTATTTGATGGTAATAATTGCCATTTTTTTAATTTTAAATTTGCTTTTAATGTGGCAATTAAATGCTGCAAATGCGTACGTAAATCATCGCCCTGCTCTATTAAATTAACTGATGCCGACAAGGTGGCTGATAATGCTGGTGGCGCTGGCGTAGAGTAGACATAGCTTTTAGCGTTTTGAATTAAATAGTCAATCACCACTTGCTCGCCCGCAACAAACGCACCCGCCACACCCGCCGCTTTACCTAAAGTTGCCATCACAATAATGCGTGGCGAACTCAAATTAAAGTGCTTCAATGTGCCTTCGCCATGCTGGCCCAGTACACCAAAACCATGCGCATCATCAATATACAAATAGGCATCATATTTTTCGCAAAGTGCCAAATATTGAGCCAGTGGCGCTATATCACCATCCATACTAAACACAGCATCTACCGCAATTAGCTTATGTTTTGCTTGGCTAGTTTTAAGCAACTTTTCTAGCGCGGCAACATCGTTGTGGGCAAAGCGATTAAATTCTGCCAGTGAATAATAGCCGCCATCGTTTAAACAAGCATGGTTTAACTTATCGGCAAAAATGGCGTCACCTCGCCCCACCAGCGCGCCTAGCACGCCAATATTGGCCATATAGCCTGTAGAAAACAATAAGGCAGCAGGTAGTTTTACAAAGCTAGCTAGCCGCTTTTCGAGCGAATCATGATACCGATGATGGCCTGTAATCAGGTTAGAGGCACCACTACCCACACCAGAATCACCCGCTGCTTGCTGCATAGTAGCAATTAGCGCGGGATGATTAGCCAAGCCTAAATAATCGTTACTGCAAAACGATAAATAGTGCTGATTATTGGTAATAATATGCTCTGCCTGTGGCGAATCTAACAACCTGCGCTGGCGCAATAGGCCATCTATTTTGCGTTGATCGAGTTCTTTTTGTAATGCATTTAGCATAGGCTTCTCTTTAAATCTGTCATTCTGACTAGAGCCAGAATCTAAGTACTTTAAAATTTTAAGTGCTTTAAAATTTAGAGCGCTTTAACATTTAGATTGCGGGTTAAGCCCGCAATGTTAGAGTTTTAGATTTTATTAATACCTAGTTTAGCGAATAGCGCTTTATCGGTCGCTGCCTCTGGGTTACCAGTGGTGAGTAATTTTTCGCCATAAAAAATACTATTTGCGCCAGCAATAAAGCACAAAGCTTGTATACCTTCATGCATACTTTGGCGGCCAGCCGATAAACGCACAAAGCTGTGCGGCATAGTAATACGCGCCGCCGCAATCGTACGCACAAACTCAATCGGGTCTAACTCATCGGTACCGTGCAATGGTGTGCCTTCTACCTGCGTAAGTAAATTAATGGGTACACTTTCTGGTGGCCGCTCCATATTAGCGAGCTGTGCTAGCAAACCCGCGCGCTGATTACGCGATTCGCCCATGCCAATAATACCGCCGCTGCACACATTAATATCGGCACTACGCACGCGATCTAGTGTTTCTAAACGGTCTTGATAGGTACGCGTAGTAATTACATCGCCATAAAATTCTGGCGCAGTATCTAAATTATGGTTGTAATAATCTAGCCCTGCATCTTTCAATTGCTCGGCTTGGCCTTCTTTTAACATGCCCAAGGTGGCGCAAGTTTCTAAACCCATCGCTTTTACTTCGGCAATCATTTTTAACACTGGCTCAAGATCGCGTTGTTTTGGGCCACGCCAAGCGGCACCCATACAAAAACGGCTGGCCCCATTACTTTGCGCCTCTTTTGCAGCGGCAATAACATCTTCTAAAGCCATTAGTGGCTCATTTTCGACCTCGGTATGATAACGTGCCGCTTGCGGGCAATAGCCGCAATCTTCACTACAACCACCTGTTTTAATTGATAAAAGTGTACTAACCTGCACCGCGTTTGGGTCAAAGTTTTCTCTATGCACCAACTGCGCTCTATGCATTAAGTCGCTAAACGGTAGCTCGAATAAAGCGGCAATTTCTGCCACACTCCAACGGTTTACTGTTTTTGATTCACAAGCGTCCGCTTTAAAAGCACCCTTATCCAGTAAATCTACGTTTATAATAGTTTCACTGACAAGTTTTTGCGTGGTTTCGAGCATAAAAACCCTTTATATGTATTTGATTATTTAGCAAATTATAAGCTGTAAAGGCAATATGAAGCAACATCTAAACAATTGGTTAAAAAATAATCAAATGTTCAATATTAAGACTTTTAAGCAAGCACTGTTCAAGCAAAACTGTCTTTTATGTGCTGCAAATATCCATACCCTGCAAGCGCAAGGGTTATCCCCACAGAATATACCAGCTGCAGCTGGGTATTCATACGTGAAAGCCAATAACCATGCGCTTTGCAGAGCATGCTTAGAAAGCTTGCCATGGCACACCGCTAGTCACTGCCCACAGTGCGGGCTTTCATCTAGCGGAATAATCTGCGGCGGCTGCATTAACTCTCCTCCAGATTTTGATGCAACCTATGCAGTATTTTTGTACGCATACCCCATAGATGCAATGATGCAACGCTATAAATATGGCAACATGCTCAGCTTAAGCATGCTTTTTGGCCAATTACTAAACGATAAAATAAATCCAAATAATGTGGATTTAATTATCCCTATGCCCATGCATCCTACGCGCTTAAAAGAGCGTGGCTTTAACCAAGCAGTTGAAATTGCTAAGATTTTAAATATCAGTCATGTTAATAAACTAGATTATAAAAGCGTTATTCGACAGACCTTAACATCACCACAGGCCAGCTTGCCACTTAAAGAGCGGGTTAAAAATATAAAAGGCGCATTTAGTGCCACTAGTGATTTAACAGGTAAAAAAATCGCTATTGTGGATGATGTGATGACAACGGGCGCCAGCTTAAACGAACTGGCAAAAACCTTGAAAAAAGCAGGCGCAGCGCATGTAGAATGTTGGGTAATTGCGCGGACATTACCGAATAAGTAAGATGCCAACTAAACCATTCTCAAAATAACCGATAATTAAATTACACTCAATTATGTTTACTATTGCTTTATTCGAACCTGAAATTCCGCCCAATACTGGCAACATCATTCGCCTGTGCGCCAATACTGGTGCTAGCTTACACTTAATTGAACCACTGGGCTTTAAGCTAGAAGACAAACAACTGAAACGGGCTGGGCTGGATTATCACGAATACGCTAATTTAACTGTGCATAAAAATTGGGCTGATTTTGAATTGGCGATGCAAGGGCAGCGCATGTTTGCAATTACAACCAAAGGCAGCCAAAACTATAGCAACGTAAGCTTTAAAGCAGGTGACGTATTTGTGTTTGGCCCAGAAACGCGCGGCTTACCAGATGAAATTCGTAGCACATTTGCGCCAGAGCTTAGGCTACGCTTGCCTATGTTGCCTGACAGCAGAAGTTTGAATTTATCGAATAGCGCTGCCGTTTTGCTGTATGAAGCTTGGCGTCAAGTGGAGTTTACGGGAGGCAGCTAAAATGCTTCGGCTTTTTGCTCGCGGCCCAGCAAATCCATCACCGCCTCTCGGGCAGATTTTCCATGTGTTAAGGCTTGATTGACCTCAAAAGTAATGGGCATATCAATGCCCATGCTATCAGCCCGGCGCATCACTTCACGCGCCGTGTTAACGCCTTCTGCCACATGTCCTAAACCTTTCAACACATCGTCCAAAGCTTTGCCACTGGCTAGCTGCAAGCCTACTTCACGGTTGCGCGAGTACTGGCCTGTGCAGGTTAAAATTAAATCGCCCGCACCGGCTAAACCCATGAATGTCTCAGTTTTAGCACCCAGTGCCACGCCAAAACGGGTAATTTCAGCTAAGCCGCGCGTTATCATGGCAGCCCGTGCATTATTGCCAAAACCCATGCCGTCAGAAATGCCAGCTGCAATGGCCATTACGTTTTTAACCGCACCGCCAACTGAAACACCAATCACATCGGTGCTGTTATAAACACGACAATTATTACCATGAATTAAATTGGCTGCATGCAACGCAAAGCTGGCATCTGAGGCCGCTAATGTTACCGCTGTAGGCAGCCCACGCACTAGCTCGGCGGCGAAACTCGGCCCCGATAATGCGCCCCAATGTTGACCCGAAACTTTAGGATCGCCCAACTCTTCTAAAGCCACTTCATGCGGCAATTTAGCTGATTGTGGCTCTAAGCCTTTATGTGCCCATACAATAGGTTGGTTAGATTTTAACTGATTGATTTGTTGTAATATATTGCGAAAACCTGCAGTTGGTACTACCGATAAAATTAAATCCGCGCCATCAATCGCTGCGCCCAAGTCATCTTCTACTTGTAAATTATCGTTAAACTGAAAATCGCCCAAATACAATGGATTAGCACGCGCTTTACGCATGCCAGAAACGTGCCCTGCATTACGCGCCCACAATGAAACCTGATGCTGATTGCTAATGTGCATGGCAAGCGCAGTACCCCAAGCACCTGCTCCCAAAACTGCTATTTTTGCCATTTACTCAGAACTCATATTAATTTGACTGCTTGTTAATTGAACGCTTATGAATTTAAACATATATCAGTTTAAACCCCATAATGCACTGGTTTGCACAAACCCTGTCACACCATCGCGATGCTTTACTTTTACCCAGCCGTTTTTAACCACGGTTGATACCAACTCCAGCGTCACATCTTTTTCTACCGTAGCAAGCAAGCTAGAGCTTGTATCTTCGGCAGCTTGAATATCTGTTTTAGCTAGTACCAACACGGTGCGCTTAGTACTTAAGTGCTTAGATTCCAGCCAGCTTAAGCCGCCAAGCGCATCACGCACTTTTAGCCAAGCGCCTAGGTTAACAATTATTTCTACTGGGTAACCTTGGTTGAGTATATATAATTTGCTAGCTTCAACTGAAGGCGCATCAAACAAAATAGCTTTAGTTGGCGCAATAGATCGAAACTCTAATGCGTAAGCAGAAAAACAAAAAGCTAGGCCAGTAAGCACTGTGCCTAGCTTTAAGATCAATTTAAGCTTTAATATCAATTTAAGCTTTAATGCTAATTTAAACTTTATTAGCCATTTATTACTAATTGGCTTTAGCAGCATTTTCAGCTTGTTGTTTTTGTTGCATAAACAAAGCTTCAAAGTTAATGGGGTTTAATAACACTGGCGCAAAACCTGCGCGGGTCACTAAATCTGATACGGCTTCGCGTGCGTATGGAAACAGAATATTAGGGCAAGTAACGCCAATAATCATTTCTAAATTCTCTTCTGGCACGTTACGAATTGCAAAAACACCTGCCTGTGTCACTTCTACCAAAAAGGCCACTTTTTCGCCAATCTTGGCTGTAACTGTTACTTTAATGGCCACTTCAAAAACACCTTCATCCAGTTTTTGTGCAGCATTACCTAGCTCTACATTCACTTGTGGCGCGGTACGGTCTGTAAAAATTTGTGGGGCGCTTGGTATTTCTAATGAAGCATCTTTTACATATAGCTTCTCAATGCCAAAGCCTGGTTGTGCATTTGCGTCTGCCTGTGCTGCATCGTTAGTGGCGGATTGATCGTTTTTTGCCATTGCGTATTCCTAAATATTAAGTTTGCTAAAAAGCGGTTGAAGTAGAAAATTTCTTAAAAAAACATTTTAACTTTTAATTATAGATTAAACCATTGAATTTTAAGCAAGCAAAAGCGGCTCTAGCCCGCCCGCCAAATCTAGTGCGCGCAAATCATCAAAGCCACCGATATGTTTTTCATCGATATAAATTTGCGGCACCGTACGGCGGCCCGTTTTTTGCATCATCTCAACACGCAACTCTGGTTGTAAATCGACACGAATTTTGTTAATGAGCGTAACGCCTTTTGCCGTTAATAAACGTTCGGCGCTAATGCAATAAGGACAAGTTGCTGTGGCATACATAATAATATTGGCCACAAATTAAGCCTTTGCCGTTTGACTTTTTAATGCTGGGGTTTTTACCAGTGGTAATTTAGCTTCTACCCAAGCATCTAAACCACCTTCTAAATTGTTTAACTGGCTAAACTGTTGTGCTTTTAAAATAGCACAGGCTTTTCTGGCACGCATGCCTTTTTGGCAGTGCACAAGCACTGGTTTATCTTTAAATTTTTCAATTTCTTTAAGTCGGCTTGCTAAATCAGCCACAGGAATATGTTTTGCGCCTTGAATATGACCAGCCGCAAATTCCGCCTCATCGCGCACGTCTAAAATCAAAGGCTTGCCACGGTTAAGCATTAATACTGCTTCTGGCGCACTAAGATTAGGCACCCCACTGGCACCGCGACTTAAAAAAGGCAACAGCAAGCCAATGCCAGAGCCAATTGCTAAACCCACAAATAAAACATTATCTTTTACAAATTCAAACATAGTGATTCCAATTATTTTGACCTATTATTGATACTCAGATGGTGACGGTTTGGCTAGTTTCAATTGGTCGCCATTACACCGTAATATTTAGCATATAACTACGCGTTGTTATGCGTAAATATGTAACCGCTATTATAATGGATAACTTGACTAGCATTGAATTGAATTGCCATGCAAATTACCCCTGTTATTTTATTGATTTTAGATGGTTTTGGTCACCGCGAAGCGATTGAAAACAACGCGATTGCGCAGGCTAATACGCCCAATTTAAATGCGCTTAAGCGTGATTATGCCAACACCACCATTAATGCATCTGAGCATTATGTAGGCTTACCAGATGGGCAAATGGGTAATTCTGAAGTGGGCCACCTTAACATTGGCGCTGGTCGCATTGTGTTTCAAGATTTTGAGCGTATCAACAACAGTATTGCCAGCGGTGATTTTTTTAAGCATGACGCGTTGGTAAAAGCCTTACAGCAACTAAAAGCCAACAATAAAGCCCTGCATATTTACGGCCTTTTATCTGATGGCGGCGTTCACAGTCATATTGACCATATTCTCACCATGCTAACAATGGCTGCGCAACAAGGCCTAAGCAAAATTTACTTGCATGTTTTTTTAGATGGCCGAGATACACCGCCCATTAGTGCCGTGCCTTACTTGGCAGCTGTAGAAGATAAAATAAAAGCACTCGGCGTAGGTAAAATTGCATCAGTAAGTGGTCGTTTTTATAGCATGGATAGAGATAAGCGCTGGGAGCGCGTATTGCCAGCCTACAACATGTTGGTAGAAGGTGTTGCTGAATATTGTGAGGCAACGGCCAGCGAAGCTTTGCATAACGCCTATGCTCGCGGTGAAACTGATGAATTTGTGCAATGCACTACAATTAAAAAATCGACAGACGCGCCAATTCGTTTAGAAGATGATGATTGCGTGGTCTATATGAATTTTAGAAGTGACCGTGCACGCCAAATGACTGATGCACTGCTTAACCCTGATTTTGCTGGATTTGCTCGCGGTCGAGTGCCACAACTATTACATTACTTCACACTAACCCAATACGACGCCAAGCAAACTAAAGCCACACCAATTTTTGCAGCAACCAGTGTGCCAAACACCTTTGGCGAATATCTTTCAAACTTAGGCTTAACGCAATTACGCATTGCCGAAACCGAAAAATATCCGCACGTAACTTTCTTTTTTAACGGTGGCGACGAAGCCATTTTTAAAGGTGAAGACCGTATTTTGGTGCCTTCGCCCAAGGTGGCCACTTACGATATGCAGCCAGAAATGAGTGCGCCAGAATTAACCGATAAACTAGTTGCAGCCATAACCAGCAAGCATTACCAAGCCATTATTTGTAATTATGCTAATGGTGATATGGTGGGCCACACAGGTAATTTGGCCGCCGCTATTAAAGCAGTAGAAACACTAGACACTTGTGTTGGCCGAGTAGTAGCGGCCGCAATTAGCGCCGGGGCTGAGGTGATTATTACTGCCGACCACGGCAATTGTGAAATGATGTTTGATCAAACCAACAAACAGGCACACACGCAACATACCACTAATTTGGTGCCATTTATTTACGTTGGCCGCAAAGCAAAATTAGCCAAAACTGGCGCATTATCTGATTTAGCACCTACCTTATTGCAAATGATGGGCGTTGCACAACCTATTGAAATGACAGGCAAAAGCTTGATTACATTTAATTAAATCTACTTAATTAACACATTGACACATAACAAGTTTTTAAATGGTTTGATAACGCTTTTAGCGTGTTGCATTTTTACTGGCAACAGCTTTGCCGCAAAAAAAATAGATGCGGCTAAAGAAAACTTAAACGATTTACAAACTAAAATTCAGGCACTGAAACAAGAGCTTGATAACAACCAAGAAGCGCACAAAGATGCGGCTGATGCGTTAAAAGTCAGTGAAACGGCGATTAGCGTTGCCAACCAAAAGCTGTACGCCATTAATAAAAAACAAAAGCAAAATAAAACCACACTCAGTGCGCTAAAAAAACAATCGCTAAACTTAAACGAGAGCCTAAGTGCGCAACAAAAGAATTTAAGTATTTTAATTAATCAGCAATATCGGCGTGGTAATCAAAGTTACAGCCAGCTTATTTTACAAAACAAAAACCCCAGTCAAATTGCGCGTGAGCTTAAATATTTTTCATATATTGCACAAGCGCATACCAAGCTTATTGATGACATGCAAAGCAATCTAGTTAAAATAAAAGCGCTTAACAGCCAAACCAGTGCGGCTTTAAAACAAGTGGCAGAACTGAAAGCCAAACAAGAACAAGAACGTAGCGCGTTGCAACTACAAAAAAATGAGAAATCTAAAGTTGTTAAATCACTATCGACACAAATTGCAGCACAACGTAACGAAATTAAAAAACTTAAGCGAGACGAAAAAAGTTTATCTAATTTAGTTGAGCGTTTAGCAAAAATTGTGGCAAAGCCACCAAAAAAGAAATTATCAAAATTGCCAGTAGATAAAGATGAAAAAATAGGCAATAAAACCATTACTAAAAATGATGAAACCCCAACTAACGCTTATGCAGGCGCAAATTTCTCTGCACTGAAAGGCAAGCTACGCCTGCCTGTGCTAGGCGATGTGACAAACAGATTTGGTAGCAGTAGAGAAGACACAGGCGTTTCTTGGAAAGGCTTATTTATTCGCGCAGCCGAAGGCAGCGAGGTAAAGTCTGTGGCCAGTGGCCGCGTCGTATTTGCAGATTGGATGCGTGGCTTTGGTAACTTAATTATTGTAGATCATGGTGATGGCTATATGAGCCTGTATGGCAATAACCAAGCTGTGTTGAGGCAAGTTGGTGATGATGTGAGTGCGGGAGATAACATTGCAGCCGTAGGCAATACTGGCGGCAATGAAAGTAACGGCTTGTATTACGAGTTGCGCCGTCAAAGCAAGCCTTTTGACCCACTTAGTTGGAGCGTGATTCGCTAGCGATATTTTTTGAAATTGTATTTGTATAATAAAAAAGCGCACCTATAGTGCGCTTTTTTGTAGCTTACCAATAATAAATTATTTTGCTGGTGCAGCTTCTTCACCAGGAACAACTGCTACAGGCGTGTTAGCACGCGCTTCAGCATATTGTTTATCAATTTCTTCTTGTGTCATTGTAACGCCTGGTACTAATTCTTCGGCAGTTGGTACATAACCACCAGCTTCGGCTGCTGCTGGAGCTGCTTCAACAGCGGCGGCTGCCGCATCAGTTGTTGCTGTAGCAGCGTCTTGCACCGCTTCAGTTGCAGCGCCTGCAGCTGCATCAGTAGCTTGCTCAGCTTTTTCGCCACAAGCCGTTAATAATAAAGCACCTAAAAGTGCTGGAATAGCTAAAACTGTATTTAATTTCATTGTTAATTCTCCAGAATTATAAAATATTAGCACTTAAAAACACTTACTATTTGCTAAAGCAGTTTGATTATAAAGCAAATTATTAAGGTTTAATAGTTATGAGCGTTTATTTAAACTGAAAGTGGCTGCAGCTAACGATTTGCATCTATAAAATTGGTGGCAACTAGGCGGCCCTTTGCGTAGGCTTCAATTTCGTATGCGCTTTTAAAATAACCGTATCGGCAAGACCACAAATATTTTAACAACGTCATTCCATGCAAAAATTGCGATACGTGCGTTAGTTCGTGTGCAAGTAACTCCATACCGCGCTTGGTATTTGGCAAGTATGCGCCTGCTCGAAAATATACTTTATGGCCTAACACCACCGCGCACATTTTCTTGCCAAGCCAAAACGGCACTGTGCCATCAATAATACGTACGCGACTTAAAACAATTTGTGCAAAATACGGTTTAAATAAATCGCGCTCTTGCATGGTTAAAGATCGACCTGCTTCTAACATACTAGTTACCTCTTGCTACTCGCCAATAGCATGCAAAATAATGCGGCGCGTTGCGCTTAAATGGCGATGTTCAAACATAAAGATGCCTTGCCACTGACCTAATGCTAATTTTCCATTTAGTAGCGGAATCGATAGGTTAGTCTGAGTAAGTGCTGTGCGAACATGAGCAGGCATGTCGTCAGGGCCTTCTACGGTGTGTATAAAAAGGTTATCTCCGTCTGGCACTAGTCGATTAAAAAATGCTTCCATATCCACCAAAACGTCGGCATCGTAGTTTTCGTTAATAAGTAAACTGGCGGATGTATGTTGAATATAAAGTGTTATCAAACCTGTTTGCAAGCCAAGCGAATTGGCCCATGCTAATACTTCTGGCCTAATATCATAAAGCTTGCGGCCATGTGCTTTAACGCTAATTTGTTGGGTAAATTGCTTCATGTAATTACAAATATAAAAAAATCAATTATAACAAGCTAAACCCAATAGGTTTAGTTACCAGCCAAATGGGTAGCCATAATTTAAACCATAACCAAATCTATGCCCAAAGCGAGAGCCATAGCCGTAATAAGGGCTGCCGTAAAAACCACCAAAACGTGAACCCCAAAATGGGTCGTAATAACGGTTTCTAGCTAGATCTCTTTCACGCTTAAGTATTTTTTCTGCTGCGGCTCTTTCTTTTTGACGTTTATTTATTTCATCTGCGATGGCATTTTGTTTAGCCAGCTCATTGTTTTGTTGTATGTAATCCAACACTTTAACGTCTACACCTTGCTTATTTAAATCTAATACTTGAGTAGGTGTAAGCTCATAACGTGAGTTACTGGCCTTAATTTTGGCAATAATATCGTCCGCTGTTTTACCTTGTTTACTGTCACTTACAATCTCACTTAATTGCAATGTGGCCACAGGCGGCGGCAAAATTTTAGCTAAATCTTCTGGCGTTATTCTATCTACTTGCCCAGCATTGTTGCCAGTGCTGGCGCAGCCTACCAATAACAAAAATGCTATTGATAGCACAATTAAATAATAATTTGTTTTCATCACTTTCTCGCTTTCTTTAAACTCGCTCTTAAGGCGGGTGATTCAGCTGCAATACTGGCATCAAAATCGTGCTGTTTGGCTTGATATAAAGCCAACACTTTTTTAACGTAAGCTCGTGTTTCTTTGTAAGGTGGCACACCTTTATATTTGTCTACCGCGCCCTCGCCCGCGTTATAAGCTGCTACAGCCAGTGTCACATCGCCTCTAAAATATGATAATAACCAACGCAAATATTTAACACCGCCCTTAATATTTTGACTGGCATCGTAGGCATTTTTTACGTTAAAGCGCTCGGCAGTGGCGGGTATTAATTGCATTAAACCATGTGCATCTTTATTTGACTTTGCAGCTACTTTAAAATTAGACTCGGCAGTAATAATAGACAATACTAATTTTGAATCTACCTTATGCCAATCTGCAATGGTTTCTACCAAATCAACTACCCATCGTTTATTTTTAGGCAGGTTGGCAATATATGCATCAATGGCTGGCGAGCCTTGCACACTCGCATATTGGTAAGCTGGGGAACGCTCTGGCGCTACTGCTTCTAACACGCATAGTGGCGTTTCTGCAGTGTTAATAGCAATTGTCTCTAGCATTTTTTGTGCTTCAAAATGCCCATGCGTGGATGCTATACCAAATAAATTAGCAGCGTAGTTGCGGTTTGCAGGTACGCCACGGCCAAACGCATACAACATACCTAGCCTATACACGCCTTCTGCGCTGCCATAGCGAGCCGCTTCGCAATATAAATTTGCTGCTTTCCAAGCAGATTCGCTATCTTTTTCATCACTCACCAACACACTGGCGCGCTCTAGCAAATCTTTAATAATGGGTGGCTCGTTATCAAAGGTTTCTAGCTCAGTTTGGCTGTAGGCAAACGCATTTGGGCCAGCCAGTAATAAACTGATTGTTAAAAACCAGGCCTTCCAATTATTGTGCATGTATGCCTTTAATTGACTACCGAATAATTTAAACTGACTCTTTAGGCGCTTTGGTAAATGTCATTTTCCCTGCTTTACAATCTAATAAGACTGTATCTTTAGCCATAAAATTCCCGCTTAAAATTTCACGCGCGAGTGGGTTTTCAATTTCACTTTGTATGGCACGTTTAAGTGGCCGCGCGCCATATACTGGGTCGAAACCCGCACTGGCAACCTCATTTAATGCTGCGTCTGAAATCGCCACATCAATATCTAGTGCATGCAAGCGTTTGGTTAAATATTGCAGCTGTATTTTTGCAATTGATTTCACATGTGCTTCGCCTAGGCTATGAAAAACGACCACTTCATCAATACGGTTGACGAACTCTGGCCTAAAGTGCGATTTTACCTCGCCCATTACTGCCAGCTTTACCACTTGATAATCTTGATCGGCCATGCTTTGAATCATGTGACTACCAAGGTTACTGGTCATAATAATCACTGTATTTTTAAAGTCTACGGTGCAGCCTTGGCCATCAGTTAAGCGGCCATCATCCAATACTTGCAACAATACATTAAAAACATCGGGGTGCGCTTTTTCAACTTCATCTAGCAAAATAACAGAATACGGCTTGCGGCGTACTGCCTCTGTTAGCGTGCCACCTTCTTCATAACCCACATAGCCAGGTGGCGCACCTATCATGCGTGCTACAGAGTGTTTTTCCATAAACTCACTCATGTCGATACGAATTAAATGGTCTTCAGAATCAAACAAAAAGTTGGCTAACGCTTTGCACAACTCAGTTTTACCAACACCTGTTGGGCCTAAGAACAAAAAACTACCATAAGGACGATTGGGGTCGCTTAAACCAGAGCGTGAGCGCCTAATTGCATCTGACACCAATCGTACCGCTTCATCTTGGCCGACCACTCTTTCATGCAGTTTAGCCTCCATGGTTAATAATTTATCTCGCTCGCCTTGCAGCATTTTGCTAACCGGTATGCCAGTAGCACGGCTAACCACCTCGGCAATTTCATCAGCACCCACTTCGGTGCGCAGCATTCTATTTTTTTGTGCGGGCTTGTGTTCAGTAAGCGATGCTTGCTTTAATTGTGCCTCTAGTTGCGGTAATTTGCCATATTGCAGTTCTGACACCTTTTGCCAATCGCCGCCCCGCGTGGCTTCTTCCATCTCAAACTTAGTTTTTTCGATCGCTTCTTTAATATGCGCACTACCCTGAACTTGGGCTTTTTCAGCTTTCCAAATTTCTTCTAAATCGGCGTATTCTTTTTCTAACTTTTCAATTTCTTCTTCAATTAAACCAAAGCGCTTTTTGCTGCCTTCGTCTTTTTCGCGGCGTACTGCTTCGCGCTCAATTTTTAATTGAATAAGTCTACGTTCTAATTTATCCAAACTTTCAGGCTTAGAATCAATTTCCATTTTGATACGGCTTGCCGCTTCATCAATCAAGTCAATGGCTTTATCGGGTAAAAATCGGTCGGTAATGTAGCGATGACTCAACTCCGCCGCTGCTACAATCGCAGGGTCGGTAATTTCCACGCCGTGATGCAGCTCATACTTTTCTTGCAGGCCTCTTAAAATAGCAATAGTGGCTTCTACTGTTGGCTCATCCACCAAAACTTTTTGAAATCTTCTTTCAAGCGCAGCATCTTTTTCAATATATTTGCGGTATTCATCTAAGGTTGTGGCGCCCACACAATGCAACTCGCCACGTGCTAATGCTGGCTTAAGCATATTGCCTGCATCCATCGCACCCTCGGCCTTGCCAGCACCGACCATCGTGTGAATTTCATCAATAAATACAATGGTTTGACCTTCGTCTTGCGCTAATTCTTTCAGCACAGATTTCAAGCGCTCTTCAAAATCACCGCGATATTTTGCCCCTGCCAGCAAAGCCGCCATATCTAGACTTAAAACTTTTTTACCTTTAAGTGAATCTGGCACCTCACCATTAACAATACGTTGAGCCAGGCCTTCTACAATTGCAGTTTTACCCACTCCAGGCTCACCAATTAATACAGGATTATTTTTGGTGCGGCGCCCTAAAATTTGAATCACGCGGCGAATTTCATCATCGCGGCCAATCACAGGGTCTAGCTTGCCTAGCGCCGCTCTTTCTGTAAGATCTAGCGTGTATTTTTTAAGTGATTCACGATTACTTTCACCTTCTTGATCATTCACGGCATCATTGCCACGAACCGCATGGATACTGGCTTCTAGAGCAGTCTTTGTGAGCCCATTTTGCTTGAGTAATTTACCTGTCTCGCCTTTATCGTCTGCCAAAGCCAGCAAAAACATCTCACTAGCAATATAGGCATCATTTCGCTTTTGGGCCAGTTTATCGGTTACGTTTAGTAAATTATTAAGATCGCGCGAAATAGCAATTTCACCACTAGCACTGGGCGATTTTGGCAAGTTTGCAATTGCGCTTGTTAAGCTGGTTTTAAGCGAGTTAAGCTGCACGCCAGACTTTAAAAGCAATGATGCCGCACCGCCATTATCTTCTTGCAGTAAAGCCAGTAACAAATGTTGCGGCTCAATTGCCGTGTTGTCAGCACCAACGGCTAAGCTTTGCGCATCGCTCAAAGCTTGTTGAAATTTTGTAGTTAGTTTATCAAAACGCATGTTGCCTCTCCTTTAATATCTACTCATACCAAGATGGGGCAATTTTTACAAATTACAATAAGCGCTATTTAGTTAATGGCAGCACTTGCAAGCCTTCTTGCTGTGTATTCCATAGCAAATAAGCGGTGTTTTTATGTGCTATTAAAATCGGATAATCAGTCTTTTGCAGGCTGCTAGCAAGCGGTTTTGTGTCATTCCAGCTTCTGCCACCATCATCAGAAAACATGCTTAAAATGCTGGTTTTTCCTGCTTTAATCTCGCGCCAAACCAGCCACACGTTTTCATTGATACTTAATATTGACGGGTGACCTGCTTGTTTGGCATTGTCACCAAATTTTTTAGGTGGAGTTGATACCCAAGCGACACCATCCATGCGGCTGTAATACAAACCTGGCTTCTTATCATTGCCATCAAAGTAAGCCATGTGATAGCCCCACCAATCTTTACCTTCGCCACCGCTGGCAAGCGCTGCGCCGTGGTGCGGGCAGCCATCAATTACCCAGTGCCCAAAAGTGGCACGATGCGCTTCAGAGTTTGCACTATTTTTAGGAATTTCTGCAATCATATGATCGCGCTCGCTGCCTTCAAACACATGCCGCCAAAGCGCCACCACAGTGCCGTCTGGCTTGTTGGTGGTGACAATACGGCAGCACTCGCAGCTGCTATCGGCAAGCTTTTGTTCTGGCGCAAAGCTAAGCCCTTTATCTTGTGAAACCGCATAATAAATTGCTGCACCGTCATAAGGTTTATTGGTGGCTTTTGCTGCAATTAAATCGCGCTTATCTACCCAACTAACTGTAATACTTCCATTTGGTGCTAAGTTTAAAGAATCAAAGCGGTGAGTAATTTCAGCCCTATCTTGATGCACTATGTAAGGTTTTTCAAAAGTTTTGCCCGCATCTATAGAGCGTGCAAACCATATATAACCAGAAAATGGCTTCTTAAGCGCTTCTGTCCAAGTTAGGTAAATGTTGTTGTCTAAGCCTATCGCAATTTTGGGCCGCGCTTCTCCATCTGCACCAATTTTCATAGCAGTAGAATTCACTTTAACTGGCTTGCTAAAAGTTTTACCTAAATCGGCACTGCTATCTACCTGCACAAAACCCTCATGCACACTAGCGCGCCATAACTTACCTGCGCTATCAAATATCACAGAAACCGCTAACTGGCTGTTGGCGTGCTGCGTGTGTGCTTCGTGCGCATTAGCATTTAACGCAAACAATAGACTTAATATCAATAAAAAATAGCGCATATGTTGTTTCCTAATAATCATATTTCATGCCTGCAAAAAAAGTGCGCTGCGGATATGGGTTTGGGTTTACATAATATTTGTAATTGTTCAAATTGTTAATGCCAAAAGACGCAGTGAGTTGTTTATCAAGCTTATACACAATTTTAGTATCAAAAACCGTGTATTTAGTTGCTGTTGTGCCATAAGTATTTGGATTAGTGGTGTTATATAGCAAGTTGATTTCTTGGCTACCACTATAACGTCCTGCTAAGCTAACTGATAATTTGTCATTAACATGATAAACACCCACAATCGTCGCACGCCAATCGGGAATTCGCGGCTGATCTTTACCCACTGTAAACGGGTTTTTATCATTCTTTTTAATTTCAGAATCTACATAAGTTAAGCTGGCATTTAGATCAAAGCCGTGAAACCATAAATCATTGAATTGCAATGCAGTTTCAATGCCTTTGGTGCGAATTTTATCAATATTTTGAATGCTTGAAATCGTCACACCAAGGATGCTGGTGGTATCAGTTTGCGATATTAATGCATCGCGTTTATCTTCATAAAATAACGATGTGCGCAATATACCACTGGCAAATAATTTCTCTACTGTAAACTCGCTCGATCGCACATGCTCGGGTTTTAAGTTAGGATCATTTGCACGTATATTGCCTGGCAAGCTGATGGTTTGATAAATTTCTGCCACACTGGGGTAGCGATACGCCTTACCAAACGACCCACGAAAAACCCAATCAGCTGTTGGTTGATAAGCCAGTGATGCCTTGGGTGAGAAATCACTTTGATTACGATCTGAGTAATTAAGCTGTGTAAATCCAACAGGGTTAGCGGCATTAAAATTGCTGCCATCAAAGGCTCTCCAATGCTCCCAACGGCCGCCTGTTGTCATTTTCCATTCTGGTGATAGCGCCCAAATATCTTGTAAATAAACAGCTTGGGTTTGCGTTTTACCAAACGAATTAGTGCGTAATATACCGTTATTGCTTTTAAGCCAATTGGCAACATTTAGCGTTTCAGTTTCTAATTCATATTGATCGTAATGATAACCAAAACTTAACTGATGCTCGCTTTTGGTATCGCCATCGGGTCGCCAATCTCCGCGCAAATCCAATGTTTTCCAGCCTGTGCCTGCGCCGTTGGTATACGTGCCTGCAGATCTCACTGGCCCCTCGCCATCATCAAACGCATCAGTTTGCACAGCAGTGCGAACAAACTCTTTATTTTGATCATACAAGCTACCAATTACTTCAAAATCCCACTCACCTCCTGTGTCAGATTTTAAAGAAAGTCCATGCATCCAATGTTCACTTTGACTGCTGCTAGGCCCTGTAGGTGTGATGGTATAAAAATTAGGGTCACCCGCAAACCTTACAAATCTTGTGGCGCCACCGCTAGTGGTGTTCAACAAGGTTTGGCCTGTGGCCGTTTTTAAATAACTTTCTACACTGCCGTCAGAATCGTTATTCCACAAGCCTAAACTATATTTGGCTTGCAGCGTGGGTGTAATGTCATATGCTAATTTCAAGGTGACGTTGTCTTGCACGGTATGATCAATACCAGTTGTGCTGGTGATAATACGCGGGCGACCAGTAGTGTCAATATCGCTAACGCCACCTGTTACCAATGTCGAATTACCTATATTACCCGCACCAGTTGTATTACGCACCGCATTGCCAAAGGTTTGTGGCTGACCTGTGGTGTCTAAATGATCTATGCTAATTAAAAAAGATAAATCGTTGTACTTGCTGCCCACTGATGCACTGGCATGGCCACCGCTAAATTGGTCATCTGCACCATACAATTTAAAGCGTTGCGTAAAACCATCAATGGCGGCATGTGCCTCAAATTTTTCTGGCATGCGCGTTGTAATAGTAAGCACGCCACCCATTGAGTTGCCAGGATACAATGCAGAAAAAGGGCCATACATTACGTCTACACGCTCAATCTCGCTAGGTGAGACCATGCCCCAGCGTGGCGGCGTGCTAAAACTATTATTTAAAAAATTAGATAGTAATAAATTATCGGCATATACCAAGGTTTGTGCACTCGCAATCGCACTGTTAGCGCGCATCACCAATATACCGTTTCTATCACCTATATAACGCTCACGCACGTGTATGCTGGGCAAATACTGCAAAGCACCCGCAGTCGTCACGGTGTTAACTGTTTCTTCAATCTTTTTAGCGTTGATACTTTCTAAAGTGGCGGGGAATTGCCTCACACGCAAATCAACTTTTTCAGCCTTGCCAGTAACTTTAATTTCGTCTAGCTCAACATTTTCGTTGTGGTCTGCCAGTGCGGCATGTGAAAAGCTAAGTACGAGTGCGCCCAGCAAGGTATATACAGGCAGGCATAAATGGATAAATCTAATCATGTCAAACTCCAAAAAATAGGGCTATGCCGCAACTTAAAATGCGGCAAAAAATCTTTTATTTTTTAGAGTGAGCTAGGTGGGGCTTGAGATGGAGGTAGGTTGTGTGGACGTGATACAACAACTGGTGCGCTATATTGTGCAATTTTTTGCGCTGTTGCTTCTAGTATGGCGATAATCAGCATGCTTGAATTTGGCAAGCTGATAGTTGCAACGCTGCTTGAGCAAAAAGGGCAATGCTCTAAGTGCATGTTCATGGTTTTGGGCGAAGCTTTATTAACTACAAACTCGGTAGCTAGTTGTTTGCCTTTAGAAGTCAGCACTTGAATAACTAGTTTTTCACCTGTGCTACTGCAGATTTCTTGTACGAATCTATTGGTGTTATTTTGGGTGGCTAGCGCGTGCGAAATACTTGGCGCAATAGACGCAAAAACGATTGCAAATAACGCAATATGATGAATAAAACTGAATAGTTTTTTTGACAACATACGCGCATTGTACTTTTGCTCTAATTAGAATGCAAATAGGTTAAAATCTAATCATTATTTTACATTTGGATGATTAACATGGCAGCTGGCAGTTTATTAGCGCTTTTAGACGATATTGCGACGATTTTAGATGACGTTTCAGTGATGACTAAAGTTGCCGCCAAAAAAACGGCTGGCGTATTGGGCGACGATTTAGCGCTTAACGCACAACAAGTTTCTGGCGTGGCGGCAGAGCGCGAACTGCCTGTAGTTTGGGCGGTAGCCAAAGGCTCATTTATTAACAAATTGATTTTAGTGCCTTCTGCACTGGCTATTAGCTACTTTGCACCCTGGGCCATTACACCACTATTAATGATAGGTGGCGCCTATTTGTGCTTTGAGGGTTTTGAAAAAATTGCGCACAAATTTTTGCATAGCGCGCATGAAGATGTAATGCACAACACTGCACTGGCCAAAGCGGTGGCCGATCCAACAGTGGATTTAGTGACATTAGAGAAAGATAAAATTAAAGGTGCTATCCGCACAGATTTTATTTTATCGGCAGAGATTATTGTTATAGCACTGGGCACAGTTGCCACTGCCGCATTTAGCAAGCAAGTAAGCGTTGTTACCGCAATCGCTCTTATTATGACCGTTGGCGTTTATGGCCTAGTAGCAGGCATTGTTAAGTTAGATGACCTTGGTCTGCATTTAATGCTTAAAAAAGGCCAAAGTTTTTATCGCCAATGTCAGCGCAAAATTGGCGAAAAGCTATTAGCATTTGCACCCTATTTAATGCGCACATTATCTATAGTTGGCACAGCCGCTATGTTTATGGTGGGTGGCAGTATTATTGGGCATGGCATACCTGCATTACATCACTTTTCACAACATATCGCCGAAGTTACTGGCAAGATACCGGTTATTGGTGGTGTGTTAGCAACAATATTGCCAATTGTGTTAGATGGCATTATTGGCTTAATAGTGGGTGCAATTTGTGTGGCTGTATTTGAGTTAGTTAAAAAAGTTTTGCCTAAAAAACAATAGCCGCATATGGGTGCTAATCTAGAAATAGGTAAAATACTGGCGCTTTTTGTGTTAACCGCCATTGTAGAAATTATTGGCTGCTATCTGCCCTACTTGTACCTTAAACAAGGCGCTTCGGTTTGGCTGTTAGTACCTGCTGCTATTTGTTTAGGTTTATTTGCATGGCTACTCACATTACACCCTGCCTCGGCAGGTAGAGTATATGCGGCTTACGGGGGCGTTTATATTGGCGTTGCGATTGGCTGGCTGTGGGTGGTAGATTCTATTAAACCAACCATGACAGATTGGGCGGGCGCATGCATTTGTTTAGTGGGTGCAGCTGTGATTATTATTGGCGAAAAATCCTACTAATAGCTTTATTCGTCATCCGAAAATCGTTGCTCTAAAAACGGGTCTGCATCATTGTGATAGCCACGCACTTCCCAAAAACCGCGTCTATCATGCTCGTGCAACTCAATAGCTTTTAGCCATTTAGCGCCCTTCCAAGCGTAACGTTTAGGTACAATCATACGTGCAGGGCCGCCATGCTCGCGGGTAAGAGGCTTGCCCAACACAGAATGTGCTACTAAAACATCTTCATCTAACAGCGCTTCTATGGGCAAATTAGTGGTGTAATTATCATAACCATGCAGCGTTACAAACTTTGCGTTTGAAAGCGGCATTGCCAGCGCCAATAGGTCTTGTGCACGCACACCTTGCCAATTCATATCTAGCTGGCTCCAGCGCGTTACACAGTGAAAATCTGAAATATCGGTAATTTGCGGCATGGCTTGAAAGCTAGCCCAGTCAATACTAAGCTCGTTTTCTACCAAGCCAAACAGTCGCAAACTCCAGTCAGTTAAACTAACTTCGGGCTTTATGCCCAAATCTAAAACAGGAAAGTTATTAACTTGGGTTTGCCCAGAAGGCACGCGGATATTGGCGTTGAGCTTACCTGCAACACTGCCTTTTTTGGCAATAGCTATTTTGCCCGCAATGAGTTTTTTCCAATCTGGCATTCTATCCTCGATTATCATTGTGAGGTTTACCGAAGAATCCAGCTTTTTAATTTTTAACTGGATACTCCGCTAACGCTCAATATGGCGAATTTATGATTTTGAACTAGTTTTAAAACTATCTAACAGCAATGCACCTACACCAACGCAAATCGCACTATCGGCCACATTAAAGGCTGGCCAGTAATGATTATTAATATGAAAGCTTAAAAAATCAACTACATAACCCAGTGTTAATCGATCGTACAAATTGCCTATTGCACCACCTAACACTAGGGCAAGGCCAAAGCAAAAAAGTTTTTGGTTTTGGTGTTTTTTAATTAAATAGGTAATTACAACAACGGCCACCATAGATACGCCACTAAAAAACCACTTTTGCCAGCCACCAGCATCGGCCAAAAAGCTAAAAGCCGCGCCTTCATTATGGTAGCGCACTAAATCAAAAAAACTGTTGATGGTTAAATGCTCACCGTATTCAAAAGCGTTTTGTATTAAGTGTTTGGTGTAAAGATCAATCGCAACAACCAGCGCGCTGATACTGAGCCATTTTAGTAATTGTTTATTCATTTAACATCCGCCAACTTATAACTACCGTCATTCTGAGCCTGACGTTTTATCAAGGCGAAGAATCCAGTTTTTTGCACCGAAATTCTGGATTCTTCGTTACGCTCAGA
The DNA here is from genome assembly GCA_031373695.1 of Methylotenera sp. GTDB lineage: Bacteria > Pseudomonadota > Gammaproteobacteria > Burkholderiales > Methylophilaceae > Methylotenera_A. The sequence goes on from JANMNC010000111.1 coordinate 32,430, forward strand.
ATGACGAAAAAGAAGATAAGCAAAACTGTTAAGCATGCTTCCTAACTTCACCCGCACCAAATAAATTGCTCACACAACGCCCGCAAACACTTGGGTGTTCTGCATGCGAACCAACATCAGCACGATAATGCCAGCAACGATCGCATTTAGTATATTTGCTTGCTGTGACTACAATTTTTTGCTCTACTTCTGTTGCCACTTTAATTACTTTTGCGCTAGATGTAATCATGGCAAAACGTAAATCATCCGCCAAACTAGTCATTGCTTCAAACCCGATATCGGTAGCATAAAATGTAAGCTCGGCCTGTAATGATGAACCTACTTGGCCAGCACTGCGTAACACTTCAATCTCTTTTGCTGCTTCTGCACGAGCACAAATGATGGTCTGCCAAGCCTCTATTCTATTGGCTTGCAGGCCATGCGCGGGTATGTCATACCATGTATCTTCAAAAACAGACTGCTCACCAAGCGCTCCTATATTTAAACCTAGTGTCTGCCAAATTTCATCCGCTGTAAAGCTTAAAATTGGCGCAATTAAACGCATAAATGTGTGGGTAATATGGTGCAGCGTGCTTTGTGCAGCGCGACGCTCTGGTGAGTTTTCACCTGACGTATAAAGCCT
>JANMNC010000146.1:0-5151 GCA_031373695.1 Methylotenera sp.
GTGTATAATAGAATTTCACATTGGGGCTGACCAGGTTTCGACGTGGGTTACAAAGCAGTGCAGGGCATACCGAGGCTCAGATTACCTCGTAAATACAGCTGAAACAAGTATAGTCGCAAACGACGAAACTTACTCTCTAGCCGCTTAAGACCGGCTGGACGCTGCACCAGCTCTCCCGTGGGTTGGATTGGGGAAACCCATCGCAGTGTCATATACACGGGATACGTGTTGTATTGGGCCACTTAATACTTCATTAACCTTAAGGTAGCTCGCGTGCAAACTGCTTGTCTGTTGGTGTGTTGCACGTTAAATTAAACAACAAGGCTAAGTATGTAGAACTGTCTGTGGAGGGCTTGCGGACGCGGGTTCGATTCCCGCCTGCTCCACCAACAAATAAAAACGCCACCCTTGGGTGGCGTTTTTATTTGTTTATTAAAGACCGTGTATCGAACCCGCGGGACGCGGGGTGAGCTGGGGTTTCGAGTTGCACGCAACGAGCCTGCGAACGACAGTGCGCATGCAGGCCCACTGGCTGGCGAGGATGGCCGATTCCCGCCTGCTCCACCAACAAATAAAAACGCCACCCTTGGGTGGCGCTTTTATTGTTTATTAAGAATTGATTGGTTAGCTAAAAAGACAGTTGCCCAGAAAAATACCAAGCTTTTTGATTGTCTTTATCTGCAATGTTGCCTAAATCAACATAAGCGGCAGTTAAGGCTAAATATTTAGCTGGAAACCATGCAATAAAAACATCTTTTGCATCATTTTCTTTAAATGCTTTTAAATTATTGGGTCTGGCGCGATATTCTGTGCCGATTAATAGGTTATCAGTGAGCATAATTGCGACAGATGCAGCAGGTTGTAATTGGTAGCTGTTATGGTTATCACCACCAAACCCCAGCAAGCCAAACTGGTTCGCCTTAGTGGCTTGCAGAGTAGCATTCAGCAATACATTTCTGCCGCCAATGGCTGCTAAATAGAGTTTGGTAGCAGATAAATAAAGGTCTACACCAGTAGCACTTTCCGCACCTAGTGCTTTAGGCACTTTATCAAAATCAACATTGTGTTTAATTTGTAGCCCAGCGGCAACTTGGGGTATCCAAGTATCTTGGTCATATACTGCATCGCCCAATAATCTTACTTTTGCGCCCAATGTATGCATGCGAACATGTTCATTTGGCACGGTGTCGCTCAAGCCAAAACGTTGGTGGCTGTATGAAATTTCGACACGGTTGTTGAAACCTAGTGCAATGCCTGCTAAATCCATATCAAAACCATCTTGCGTTCTGGCATGCGTGTAAAAAGATGAAGCACCAATTTCTTCGCGAGTGCCATAGCCTGCAATTAGCGCCCAAGGTGACAAACCGCCGCCAGCAGAGCCTTCAATTTGCATCACACCGCCTGTGGCCAGAAGCCGCTCTCCAGCCGTTAGCTGGACTGATGTTGTAATTGCTAAAAGAAAAGTTAAAATCGGTAATATTTTTTTATCAAGCATACGTTCAAATATAATAATAAGTTGTCTATGCTTAGCGTTAAGCTAAAGCGATATCAGGCGCGTTTTTTGCAGTAGTTAATTTAAAGCTAATTCGCTGTTTGTTAATTAGTAGCAAAAACTAGGCCTATAAATTCGAGTTGTTGTCATACAGCATATTGTTTGTGAGTAAAAAAATTGGGAAGATGAGATGAGTAAATTTTTATCACGGTATTTAATATTATTATTAGCTTTAAGCCTAGTTGCCTGTGCGAGTTTTAAAAACAGCGATAATACACGATTAGATACCAGTAACAACAGCCTGTTTGAACGTATTGGTGGCATGCCAGTTTTAACTAAAATGGTGGATGAATTTATTGATGAAGTGGCTGTTTCAGCCAGAACTAAACGTTCGTTTGATGGCATTAAATTAAAGGTTTTAAAAGAAAGTGTGGTATCGCAATTATGTAAGTTAACAGGCGGGCCTTGCGTGTATGAAGGCGAAACCATGTTGAATTCGCATCGTGATGCAAAAATTACCGAGGCAGAATTTGATGCATTTGTTGATATGTTTAGAAACACTTTAAATAAGCATGTTGCAACCCGTGAAAAAAATGAGCTGCTAAAAATTTTAGCACCGATGAAGCGCGATATTGTGATGCCATTGTAAGAAAGCCAGAATAACTAAATGATGCGATTGTTAATTAATTGAATCTAATATTAATAAAAGTACGTATAAAAAATATGTTAAATATTTTTAGGGATATAAATTGTTGAATAAATTTTTAGTAACAAGCAGTGTATTTTTAATTGGGTTTATTACACAAGTTAATGCCGCAGAGTTAACTGTAGAAGTGCTAGATACGGCGGGCTCGCCAATTGAAAATGCTGTTGTTTATGCAGAGCCTGAAAATAAAAGCTCAACACCAGAAGTGCCTGCGGTGATAGAGCAGCGTGGTAAAGAATTTAACCCTTTAGTCAGTGTTGTTCAAACGGGCACCAATGTTACTTTTCCTAATTTTGATAGCGTTAGGCATCATGTTTACTCATTTTCGCCCGCTAAAACATTTGAGCTAAAGCTTTATAGCGGCGTGCCAGCTAACCCAGTTAAGTTTGATCAACCTGGCACTGTCATATTAGGCTGTAATATTCACGATTATATGGTGGCATTTATTCATGTAGTTGATACGCCGTATTTTGCAAAAACCAACAAAATGGGCAAAGTGATCATGCGTGATTTACCTAACGGAAACTACACCTTAAAGGCTTGGCACTACGCGCTAGCTAAAGAAAAAGAAATTTTTGAAAAACCAGTGGCCATAAAAGGTGCTCAAACTGTATCTGCAAGCTTAGTATTAAAACCATTTTTAATACCTACCCGCAAATAAACCCTCACTAACCTGCACAACAATATTAGTAAAACACATGCCTTTTAAAAGCTTACAAAGCCGTATTATATTTTTATTTTTAACACTTATTTTAGTGGTGCAATTGGTAAGCTTTATTGCCATTTGGTTTAGCATCAATAAAAATGCGCGGGTTGCCATTACAGAGCAGTTAGAAGTGGGTGAAGAAGTACTGAAGACGGTAATTGTTCGCCGAGCCGAAGGTTTAACGCTAAGCGCACGTATTTTGGCTAACGATTATGGTTTTCGCCAAGCCATTGCTAGTAATGATATAGAAACAATTCAATCTGCTTTAGAAAATAATAGCGCCAGAATCGAGTCGGATGTCAGCATGCTATATAGCCCAGAGGGCGCTAGGCAAGTAACTACTGGCAGCTTGCCTGTTGATATGTCAGATAGACACATTGCTGAATTAATTGAGGCCTCACGGGCGGGTGGTGAGTCATTTAATTCTGTTGTTTTTAATGGTGTGCCCTATTTGTTAGTGGCGGTACCTGTAAAAGCCCCGCTTACTATTGCGTGGATTGTGATGGGCTTTAAAATTGATGATAGCTGGGCTAAATTAGTACAGTCTGTGTCACATTTGGAAGTTAGTTTTATAACTAAAAATATTGTAGCTAAACCCTCAATAAGTAATACCTCAGAAAGAAACTCTAAACATAGAAACTCTAAATGGAACTTGTCATCTTCTACCATAGATAAAAGCGCTGCAATTGACATTTTTAATGGCATTCCAGCACAATGGCCTCAAGCTGTTACCGATAAAAAAACGCCATTAACCAATACGCTAGATAATGAAGTTACAGTTCAAGGCTTAGATTACAGTACACGTTACGTGCCGCTATTAAATCATGAAGACCAAGTGTTAATTGCAGTATTGCAGCGCTCTATTAGTGAGTCTTTAGCGCCTTACCTCACGCTACAGCTTAACCTGCTAGCGCTCACAATTTTAGGGATTTTAGTATTTACGGCGGGTAGTATTTTTACCGCTAGGCGCATTACGCAGCCTTTAACTGCTTTGGTTAAAACAGCAGAACAGCTTGAAAAAGGTGACTACAGTGAAGTGGTGCAATCGAATAGAAAAGACGAAATAGGGCACTTAAGCCGCACCTTTGATCGCATGCGCGAAGCCATTGCTGAACGTGAGCAAAAAATTAGTAAATTGGCCTATTGGGATGAGCTGACACAATTGCCTAACCGTGCTTTTTTTACAGATCAATTGGTTAAATTTTCTGAGAATTACCAGAAAAACAAGCAAACATTTTCAGTATTAATGATGGATTTAGATCGCTTTAAACATGTGAACGATGTGTTAGGCCACTCTGCGGCAGATAACCTATTAACCGGTGTTGCCCAGCGTTTAAAACAAAGCTGTAAAAGTGAAAATGATATTGTGGCGAGGCTGGGCGGTGATGAGTTTGGTATTATTTTAGCCAATACTAATGCAGTTACAGCGCTAGAAGTGTCGCGTCGCTTGCAAGCTGCACTGGAAACACCTATCGCGCTTAATGATTCTTTTGTGGATTTAAGTGCCGGCATAGGTGTTGCTAATTATCCCGAACATGCAAAAGATATTGAAGTGCTTTTAAGCCGGGCAGAAATTGCCATGTATGCCGCTAAAAATTCAACCAGTTGCGTTGCCATTTACCACAGTGGCTTAGATGTAGCGAACGAAGAAAATTTATCGCTAGTGAGTGAGATTAAGGTTGCGGTTGAGCAAAACCAGCTTAGTTTATATGTGCAACCAAAAATTGATTTTGCAACGGGTAGCTTGCTTGCAGTAGAAGCGCTTGTGCGTTGGAATCATCCAGAGCGTGGTTTGATATTTCCTGATATGTTCATTCCATTTGCTGAGCAAACTGGTCATATTGATAAAATTAGTTACTGGATGCTTTCGGAAGCTGCAAAATATGCTGCCTTATGGAAAAAACAGGGCTTAGATATTTCGCTGGCAGTTAATTTGTCAGCACGTGATTTAATTGATGTTGAATTGCCAAACAAGCTTAAACAAATACTTGCTAAGCATGATTTATCAGCTCATTCATTATCGTTAGAGATTACTGAAAGCAGCATAATGGATGACCCAGAACGCGCCTTAGAAACGGTAGAGCGTATTGCTAAAATGGGTATTCAACTCTCTATTGATGATTTTGGAACGGGCTATTCGTCACTGGCTTACCTTAAACGATTGCCTGTTAACGAGCTTAAAATAGACAGATCATTCGTTATGAATATAGAAAATGACCAAGACGATGTCACGATTGTGAAATCGAC